>JADCBH010000318.1 GCA_020253595.1 Brevundimonas sp. | reverse complement strand
TCAAGGGCCTGCTGCTGGGGGTGTTCTTCGTCGGCGTCGGTATCGGGCTGGATCTGGACGCTGTGGCCGCCAATCCGGTGGGGGTGTTCGGCATCGCGCTGTTGCTGACGGCGATCAAGGCGGGCCTGATCTTCGGTCTGGCCCGGCTCTGGGGCGTGCCCTTGCGCGGCGCGATCGAGACGGCGCTGTTGCTGGGCCCCGCGGGCGAGTTCGCCTTCGTGATCCTGAACACCGGCCTAGTGGAAGGCGTCGCTGATCCCGGCTTCACCCAGGCGGTGCTCGTTTCGGCCACGATCAGCATCTTCACAATTCCCCTGATGGCACTCGTGGCCGAGAGATTGCTGAAGGCGGCGCCGCCCGAGCCTGTGGCAGCGCCGCTCGCGCCTTCGCCCCAGTCCGGTGACGTCCTCATCGTCGGTTTCGGTCGGGTCGGGCATCTGGTCGCCGAGATGCTGAGCGAACACGGGCAGCGCTTCATCGCCGTGGACAGCGACGTCTCGACCGTGGCGGCGGCGCGGCGCGAGGGCTTCGACGTGTCCTATGGCGACGCCAGCCGTCCCGAGCTGCTCAGGCTCTGCGGCATCGATGAGGTGAAGGCGCTGGTGGTGACCATGGACGCGCCGGGCAAGGTGGATGACGTCGTCATCGCCGCCCGCGCCCTGCGCCAGGACCTGCCGATCATCGCCCGGGCCCGTGATGACCGCCATGCCGCGCGCCTCTATGCCCTCGGCGTCACCGATGCGGTGCCGGAGACGACCGAGGCCAGCCTGCAACTGGCCGAGAACACCCTGGTCGATCTGGGCATTCCGATGGGCCTGGTGCTCGCCTCGATCCATGAGCGGCGTGACCGTTTCCGCGAGATTTTCCAGGCGGCCGCGCCGGAGGATCGCCGTGACCGGCCGACCCGCGCCCTTCGGTCGCGCCTGCCGTCTTAACCGTAGAGGTGACCCATTTTGGTCATCCTTTGCTGATGAAAGCGGCCGCTCCTCCCCCGGGGCAAGTCCGGCGAGGATCGTCCGTGCGCGTCCGATTGCCGACCGCCAGCGTTCCTTCTGACCCGTCCCCGTCCATTCACCGGCCGCGCGTCCTGTTTCTCGCGGCGACAGTCAAAGAGTATCCGTGTTCATGCGTGAGTTCGCGTCGACCGCTTCGTCCGTTTCCTCCGTCTCGGGCGAGCCCCGGCTCAATCGCCGACAGGCCGCCAAGGTGCGCACGCGCCAGAAGGTGCTCGACGCCGCGCGCGACCTGTTCGCAGAGCGCGGCTACGAGCCGGCGACGATCCGCGACATCGCCAAGGGGGCCGGCATGTCGACCGGGGCCGTCTTCGCAAACTTCCAGGACAAGGCCGAGCTGTTCGAGGCCGTCCTGACCGAGGACATGGCCGGGCTGGCCGAGACGATGAAGACCGGCGCGGGCGAGGGATCGACGCGCGACCGGCTCGTCAACGCCCTGTCGGCCGGCTACCACGGCTCGATCGAGCAGCTGCCGCTGTTCCAGGCCATCGTGGCGCGGTCCTGGTTCCAGCCCGTGGCCGCCGAGACGCGTCAGCGGGCGGCGACCCGCGCCCTGACCGACGTCATCGCAGGGATCCTGCGCGACGGCATCGGCAAGGGCGAGCTCAAGCAGGACGCCGACGTGGCCCTGCTGACCGAGCTGACCTGGGACGCCTATCTGTCCAACTACCGCCACGCGGCCTACGACGGCTGGACCGTCGATCAGCTGGCCGAGCACGTCGGGCGCAAGGTCGACCTGCTGCTGGCCGGCGCCAGGGCGAAGTAGGCCCTAGCTCTTCCAGCGAAGGACGGCGGGCTTCACGGGATTGACGAAGCCGCGGCTCTCGGCCCGGCTTTTCGTCCATTCGCGCTTCAGCTGCTGGTACCACTTGGCCTGGGTGTCGGCGTCGTCGATCCAGATCAGGGCGGGGTCGTAGCGCAACCCCTCGTTCTGCAGGTTCACCATCCCGCCGTCCTGCTTCAGGAAGGCGACGACGCCCATCCGCAGAAAGGGCTTGGCGATCCCGAACACCCAGTGATCGGACCAGAAGATCTGGGTGATCCGCGTCTTCGTCTCCGTCACCGGCGTCAGGCAGGTGAGGGCCAGCACCTGCCGCTCCCCCACCTGGATATGCTCCCAGCGATAGCCGGGCAGGCGGAAGGTGATCTCGGTGGCCGGCGCCCCGCCCAGGATCCTGTACGCCCGCGAATTCGACGACGGCGCGTGCCGCACCATGGCGAAGCCCAGCTCGCGCGGCTCGAAGCGCTTGGACTTCTCGTGCATCGAGTGCTCCGAGCGCCACCACCATTGCTGATGGACAAAGGGGCCGTGGGCCGGGTCCATCAGGCCGACGACGGCGTGATCGATGTGGCTGTCGAAATCCATCGCCTCGACCAGCTTCGCCTCGCCGCCCACCACGCCGGGAAACGTCGGCGGCGGATGATCCGGCTCGGCGTCCGAGCGGGGGTCGGCGCGCAGGAAGACGAACACCATCCCCTGACTCTCGGCGACGGGATAGGACCGCACCCGGATGCGCTCGGCCTCGAAGGCCTGGTCGTCCACCAGCGAGGGAATGGCGGCGCAGACCCCGTCGGTGCCAAAGCGCCAGCCGTGATAGGGGCACTCCACCGTTTCCCCGCCCGCATCCCCCTTGTCGACGATCCGCCCGGCCGACAGCGGCGCGGCGCGGTGGGGACAGATGTCGCGCAGGGCGAACAGCCGCCCGGCCTTCGTCCGCCCGATCAGCACCGGCTCGCCCAGCAGCTCGTGCCGCTTCATCGACCCCGGCCCCACGTCGCGGGCCAGGGCGGCGAAATACCAGGTGTCGAGCACGAATCCGCGCCCGAACCCCTGCGGCGGGGCCTTGGCGGAGACGTCGGAAGAGGCGGCGGGGGCGCTGTCGGCGGGCATGCCCCCAATCTAGGGGGTTCACGGGCCGCAGGGAACCGCCGCGTCGGCGGGACCCCGAATGGCGACTGAGCCCTTCGAGGCCCTGGCGAAGACGGGTCAGGGATCGCCCGGCGGCGCAGAGGAATTCGACTCTGAATCCTCTGAATCGTCTGAAATCAGGCCGGCCGGCAGGGCGCCGTCGAAGCGGGCGTTGAGGCGCTTGATGCGGGCCAGTTCGGCCTCGCAGGCGGCGCGCTCGGCCATGTCGCGCGGATCGGTGCGGGCCACGCGCGCGGTCAGGGCCTCGATGGCGGCGATGACGTCTTCCTCGGCCTGGGCCTCGGGGTCGAACGCGGACCCGTCGGCGGGCGCGGCGGCCAGGGCGTCGCGCAGCTCGGCGGCGGCGCGTTCGGCCGAGCGGCGGGCCAGGGCCTGCTCGCGCGCGATCCGGGCGGCGGCCTCGTTCTCCTCGGCCAGCGCGCGGCGGGCCTCGGCCTCGGCGCGGGCGATCAGGCGGTCATGCACCCGCATCCAGCTGGCCGCCGACCCGCCGCGCCCCTGGGCCATCGCCCGCCGCAGCTGGGTCAGGGCGCGCTCGGCGAGCGCCGCATAGCCCTCGTCCGCGCCGATGTGACAGGTGCCGTCGTCCAGCCGGGGGTTCACAGGCTCAAGTCGCGAGGCTCCGCGAGCCGGGCGGTAGCCCCCAGAATAATCCTCGGGATCTTGCTGATCCGACCGGCGCCAGCCCTCCTCCCTGGCGCGCGCGTGCAGGGTGCTGAGCCCCAGGTCGAAGCGGAAGGCCACCTCCTCGGCCGTCTCGCCCCCCGCATAGGCCTCGCGCGCCTTTTCCCAGGTCTCGTCGGAGCGGATGCGATAGCCGCCGCGCGGGGCGGGCGGCCGTTTCGGCCCGCGCTGGCGCGTGTCGGGCTCGGCGTCATGATGGATCGCGCGCGGCGCCGGTTCGTCGTCGTCCTCCTCGTCCCAGGAGGCGGCATTGAAGAAGTCAGGCATGGATCCCTCCTTGCGCCGCCTGCGGGGCGGCGGTGAAAAGGCCCATTGTCAGCGATCCGGGGGCGACGTTCGCTGTTTAGCGCTTCAACGCAGACGGGCGTTGATTGGATGGAGGAATTTCGGGTGAGTTTGGATAACTGACGCTGGTCCGGCGTCTCTCCCCCGTGCGCGGAGGCGCATGGGGGAGTGGATCGGCGCGGTCAGCGCCGAGACGAGGGGGGCGACTCCGGCGGCTGGCGTGAGGGCTGGCAGCCGCAATGCCCGGCGCCGCCTTGCCCCCTCCGTCTGCTCGCAAGGGCTCGCATCCACCTCCCCATCGCTGCGCGACAGGGAGGAGACGGTCACGCTCACCCCCCCCCTTTCGTCATCCTCCGGCGCGAAGCGACCGGGGGACCCAGCGGCGCCGGAGCGAAGCGCAGGCGATGATCCCGCCAGCCGTGTCCGTGACAGTTTCGCGCTCTCGCGCGCCTCCCCCGGTCCGATCTTCGATCGGCCGGAGGATGACGAAGCGTCCCCCGGTCTGCGCGGCTTCGCCGCTTGCCGGAGGATGACGAAAGGAATGGTCAGGTCCGCCGATACGTCCCGCGTCCGTTGAACGTCAGCCAGCCTCGGTCGCGGAGGACCTGCAACTGCTGCCTGATCTTGGGGCGGACGTTGCGGTTGCCGGGGTAGAGCGCCGATAGGGTGGCCTCGTGGGCGTAGACGTCGTCGAGGGTGAACTCCGGGCGGCCGACCGCCTCCACCGCCCGCATGACGGCCAGCAGCCAGCCGCGCGCGTTCAGGCTGGCGTCCTTCAGGAACAGGGTGGCGCGCCAGCGGTCTACCACCTCGGCCCGGGGTGTGACCGCGCCGCTGGTGATTAGCGGGATGCGCCCCGAGGCGGGCACGTCGCCGATCAGGATGTTGCAACCCTGCCATCCGGCCCGGCGGGCGGTCGGGCCGAGCGGCTTTCGCGGCTCGATCAGGTCGGCGGTGAAGAAGTGGCGGGGCACGACGATCAGGTCGGTGACGCGGGCGCGGCCGGGATCGTAGCTCATGACCATCAGGCTGGGGTTGTTCCGCGCCTTCAGCCGCGCGGTCATGGTGCCATAGGCGCCGTCCATGATCCGCCGCTTGATCGGCCCGCGCTGGGCCTTGAGCTCATATTCCTCGGCGCAGGCGGAGCAGTGAAAGTCCGCCACGGGGGAGTTGGCCTTGAAGGCGGCCAAAGGCTCCGCGCCGCAGGAGGGGCAGAAGCCGTGCATCGCCATCCAGCCCTCGGACAGGACGCGGACATTCTGCGACGCGCTGGCGAAGACGGCGGCGTCCTCGGCGAAGCCGAGAGTGCGGAAGGGTTCGTCGGCGGCGGCCATACCGCAGCATGGCGGCGGCTTGGCTAATCAGGCCTTACCGCGCGTGTAGTCGTCGATGTCGTTCCAGTCCTCGTCGATGGCGGACATGCGGACCGCGTCGAACTCGGTCACGCCGTGGTTCTCCCAGGTGACCTTGACGTGGCCACCGTACACGAGATCGACGGCCTCTTCGGCGGAGTCGGCTTCGACCTCGCAGGTGTAATCGACGTAGGCGTCGACGCGGGACAAGACGCGGAAAGTGGGCATGGTGGTGGCTCCCTGATCCGGATTCAGGGATCCACAACAAGGGGTTAGGCGCAAGTGTCTAGGATGGCATTCCTGCTGAGACCCATGCCTGCATTGCGCGGAGCACTTCTCGAGTCGGGTAGCTTCGGATGTCTGCTTCTGAAGAGCCGGCCTGTAACTGGCGTTCCCAGTACCATGCCCAGAAGTCGTGATAGTGCCCGACAATTCGGGCCTTGCCTTCGGCCTGTGCGCCAGCTTCGTTGACAAGAAAATTTCTTACTTCGCCGATGGCTTTCTCAAAGCTGTTCGAGTGTACCTCGAAGTCACAGCCTGAAAGATCGGATATAGCCGCCTTTGCCTCGAAGCGCTGGCCCTCGAAAACCAAGAACCGCTTCCCAGAAAACTCCGGCCTCGTGTGTTTAAGCCCGTAGTCGATGCCAAGCTCGAAAGGCATGTTTAGACGGAAAACCTCTCCTGCCTTTGTAGCCCTTGATCGACAAAGATCGTGTATGGAAAACTTACTCGCCTCGATGTGGCCGATTATCTTACGAAGACGATCTTCGCCGCTATCGCCTGTGCTTATCGAAAGCCTTGGTTTAAATCCAAGATAGACGATGCAGAAAAGCATCGCCTGAAGGAGAGGTTCGTATTCTTCGTCGAGCGGACAGTTAATGAATACGTTCTGCTCGTAATCTTCGTCCAAGCTCTAGCCTTTCGGCGGGAAACGATCGTTGCCGTAAGAGTCGCGATCTCTAATGCGACCATCTGTCCCGTGAATATACAACTCGGAACCCTGCCGTTTCGCCACTTCGCGAGCATGAGCGATGGCGTCGCGCTGGGTTGTGAACGTTTTCGCTGCGCGGCTAGACCCTGCGCTTTTCACGCTCCAGCCACCACGATTAGGTACGACATGCTGGTTCTTAGCCATGTGGCAAATATGATCGCGATTTTTGCCAATCGCAATAGAATCCCTCACCGCCCCTTCCTGAACCGCTCCGCCTTCTCCGCATTGGCCTCCGCCCGCCAGCGCTTGGGCGTCGACGTGTCGACCATCTCGCCCTCGGCCGTCAGGACCTCGTTGGCGAACTCCAGGTCCATGAGCTTCATGCGCTTGATCTCGTCGCGCAGGCGGGCGGCTTCCTCGAACTCCAGGTTCGACGCGGCCTCGCGCATGCGGCTCTCCAGGTCCTTGAGCGCGGCCTGGAAGTTGGAGCCGGTGAAGGGTTTGGCCTGTTCCTTCACGCCCGGCGCCGTTAGCTTGTCCAGCGCGCGGCTCTCATAGGGGCTGTCGAGGATGTCCTTGATCTCGCGCTTGACGCTCTCGGGCGTGATGCCGTGCTCGGCGTTGTAGGCCATCTGGCGTTCGCGGCGGCGGCTGGTCTCGGCGATGGCGCGCTCCATCGAGCCGGTCATGCGGTCAGCATAGAGGATGACGCGGCCGTCGACGTTGCGGGCGGCGCGGCCGATGGTCTGGATCAGGCTGGTCTCGGAGCGCAGGAAGCCCTCCTTGTCCGCATCCAGGATGCCGACGAAGCCGCACTCCGGAATGTCCAGGCCCTCGCGCAGCAGGTTGATGCCGATCAGGACGTCGAAGGCGCCCAGGCGCAGGTCGCGCAGGATCTCGATCCGCTCCAGGGTGTCGACGTCGGAGTGCATGTAGCGGACGCGCACCCCCTGTTCGTGCATGTACTCCGTCAGGTCCTCGGCCATCTTCTTGGTCAGGGTGGTGACGAGCGAGCGGTAGCCGGCGCGGGCGGTGGCCTTCACCTCGTCGATGACGTCGTCGACCTGATTCCTCGTTGTCCCCGACACCGGTCTGATCTCGACGGGCGGATCGATCAGGCCGGTGGGGCGGATGACCTGTTCGACGAAGACGCCGCCGGCGCGGTCCATCTCCCACGGGCCGGGGGTGGCCGAGACGTGGACCGTCTGGGGGCGCATGGCGTCCCACTCGTCGAACTTCAGCGGGCGGTTGTCGATGCAGCTGGGCAGGCGGAAGCCGTATTCGGCCAGGGTGGATTTGCGGCGGTAGTCGCCCCGGTACATGCCGCCGATCTGGCCGATGGTGACGTGGCTCTCGTCCACGAACAGCAGGGCGTTGTCGGGGATATACTCGAAGAAGGTGGGCGGGGGCTCGCCGGGGCTGCGGCCCGTCAGCCAGCGGGAATAGTTCTCGATGCCGGCGCAGGAGCCGGTCGCCTCCATCATCTCGATGTCGAAGCGGGTGCGCTGCTCCAGCCGCTGGGCCTCCAGCAGCTTGCCGTTCTCGACCATCCAGTCGAGCGTCTCCTTCAGCTCGGCCTTGATGCCGGTGATGGCCTGGTTGAGCGTCGGGCGGGGCGTGACGTAGTGGCTGGCGGCGTAGACGGTGACCTCCTCCAGATCGGCGGTCTTCTTGCCGGTCAGGGGGTCGAACTCGGCGATGGACTCGATCTCGTCGCCGAACAGGCTGACGCGCCAGGCGCGGTCCTCCAGGTGGACGGGGAAGATCTCGATCGTGTCGCCGCGTTTCCTGAACATGCCGCGCTCGAATGCCGCGTCATTCCTCTTGTACTGCAGCGCGATCAGATCGGCCCTCAGCTTCGCCTCATCGACCGTGGCACCCACCTTCAGGTCGAAGGTCATGGCCGTATAGGTCTCGACCGACCCGATGCCATAGATGCAGCTGACCGAGGCCACGACGATGACGTCGTCGCGCTCCAGGATCGCCCGCGTCGCCGAATGCCGCATCCGGTCGATCTGCTCGTTTATGGATGAGTCCTTTTCGATATATGTATCAGTCCTAGGTACATATGCTTCCGGCTGGTAGTAGTCGTAGTAGCTGACGAAGTACTCGACGGCGTTGTCGGGGAAGAAGCCCTTGAACTCGCTGTACAGCTGGGCGGCGAGGGTCTTGTTGGGGGCCAGGATCAGGGCCGGGCGCTGGGTCTGTTCGATGACCTTGGCCATGGTGAAGGTCTTGCCCGAGCCGGTGACGCCCAGCAGCACCTGATCGCGGTCGCCCTCGGCCGCCTGGGCCACCAGTTCGGCGATGGCGGCGGGCTGGTCGCCGGCGGGGGTGTAGTCGGTGACGAGGCGAAAGGCCCCGCCCTTGGACTTGCCCTCACGGGAGGGGCGGTGCGGTGTCCAGTCGGCGGGCGCGCCGGGGGCCTCCTCCGGCGTCAGGCGCGGGCCGGTGACGGGGGCGAACATCGGCATCTTCTGGGGCATGTCCCGCACGAACGGCGCCTGCGCCTCGGCCACGCCGGGATTGGCCACGCCGGGATTGGGCACATGCACGGGCTTCTTGCCGCGCGGGGCCGAGGGCGAGGGCGTGGAGGAACGGTTCATGAACGCGAATGTAGGTCCCGCCGCGGGACCGCGCCAGTCGCCGCCGCCCGCTCTTGCCACCTGCCGACGCGACGGGAAGAGTGGCGGGCGAACGGGGAGGTGGGACCATGAACCTGGTGATGACGCGCGCGACGGCGGTGGGGCTGTCGCTGCTGGTGGCCGGATGCGCCAGCCCGCCGCCGCCCCAGGTCGGGGCCTGGATCGCCGCCGGAGGGATCCAGCCGCCGCCGCAGGGCGCCTGCCCCGGCGTGGCACACCTGGACCTGACCAAGGTCGCCGAGCAGCGCGCCGAGCGCGTGGCCCAGTCCGCCGACCCTACCGCCACCGGCTTCGTCGAACTGCCCGCCTCGGCCGAGGCCCGGATCCCGGCCGACGCCGTGGTCGTCATCCGCGCCAACCTGCCGTCCGGGGGCATGTACTCCAGCGACGTGCGCGCGGTGGTGTGGAAGGCCGCCGACGGCACATGGAGTCTGTGGCGCCAGAGCCGCGACTACGGCGCGCCGCCCCCGCCGCCCCCGCCGCCGCCTCACCCCGACTTGTCGGAGGACTCGCCCGCGTACAGGGCCGCGATGGAAGAGCGCGCGCTGTTTGAGCGGACGCAGAACGACCCGGACCTGCGCTGGCCACCCCGCACGGGCCGCCTGCTGGACCGGACGGCCCGCACGATCGAGGCCGCCCTGGCCGATCCCTGCCGGGCCTGGGACCCGGACTACTTCCCCTATGCCCAGCCCCTGCTGCGGCGCGAGGAGGGCCGGGACAGCCGCCTGTGTCCGCCCGACGGAAGCTACTACGCAGCCGACATCACCGAGCCGGGCCGGGCGCGGCGCGGCATCGGCGCGGGCTGCATCAACGACACCCCGACCTTCCAGATCATCAGCGCCGTGGCCTACGCCGAGCCCGAACCGGAACGCTGAGGGTCAACCGCCCGCCCGTCGGTCGACGTCCGTTTCCCGCGAGACGCCGGCGATCGGGCCGGGCAGGGTGGGGCTCGACACGGAGACCCGACCATGACCGCCGCCCAGACCTTCCGCCGCCTGCATCAGGACGGCTTGTTGATCCTGCCCAATGCCTGGGACGCGGCCTCGGCGGCCCTGTCGGTCGCGGCGGGGGCGAAGGCGGTGGCCACGACCAGCGCGGGCGTGGCCTGGGCGCTGGGCTGGCCCGACGGTGCCCATCCGCCCGAGCCCGACCTGCTGGCGGCGCTGGAGCGGATCGTGCGGGCGGCGGGCGACACCCCGGTCAGCGCCGACGTCGAGGGCGGCTTCTCCGACGACCCGGCCGAGGTCACAGCCTTCGTGCGCCGCGTCGCCGACACCGGCGTGGTGGGCATCAATCTGGAGGACGGCGCGGGCCCGGCCGAGGCCCTGGCCGACAAGATCGCCGCCCTCAAGGCCGCCCTCGGCGCCGACCTGTTCGTCAACGCCCGCTGCGACCTGTGGCTGAGGGGGATCGGCCCGGCCGAGACCCGGATGGAGGAGGCCGCGCGGCGGGTGGCGCTGTATCGCGCGGCGGGGGCCGACGGCCTGTTCATGCCCGGCGTAACTGAGGAGGCGACAGTGCAGGCGCTGGTCGACCTGGGCCTGCCGCTGAACCTGCTGGCCCGCGCCGCCCTGCCGGACGCGGCGACGCTAAGGGACTGGGGCGTGCGCCGCCTCAGCGCCGGATCCAACATGGCCGCCGCCGCCTATGGCACCGCCGACCGCCTGACCCGCGCCTTCCTGACCGACGGCCTGTCCGGGCCGCAGATCGAGGCGGCCTTCGACTACGGTGCGCTCAATGCCCTGATGACGCGGTGAGGGCTCAGGCCTTTAGGCCGCCTTCTTGAAGCCCAGGCGGTCCAGATGCTGGAAGAACTCGCTGACCAGGCCGTCTCGTTCCTCCTGCGGTAGTGCACTGGCCAGGGCAGGGAAGTGACGGGTCAGGTGATCGACCTCGGACTCCGACCAAGGCAGGATTTCCGCGCCGCGCAGCATCCGCAGATACCAACTCAGGCTCTTGCGCCGGAACGGCAGGTTCGGCTCGGCCGGGGCCACAGGCACCAGGGGCGCGGCGAAGAGGTCAGGCTGGCGCGACATAACATCAGCCATAAGACATTCCTCGATTCGCCGGAAACCCGGATCAGACGAGGCCGCGCCGCAGCCGCTCCTTGTCCACAAGTTCGCGCTCTTCTTCCGATAGGCCATAGAGGCGCGCCAGGAGATCGTTCATCTCGCGCTCCTCGACCGCCAGGGCGGCGGTGCGTTCGGCCAGGGCCTGGACCTTGTCCATGAACTGGCGGGCGGCGGGGGTGTCGTGCTCGGACGGGACGTGGCGCAGGGATTCGGCGAACCTGGCCCCGTCCCTCCAGGTCTGGCTGAGCAGCAGCCAGCGCCAGTAGGCCTCGGCGAGGCGACCGGGGGCTTCGTCCATGTAGAGGCGCGACAGGACCGGCGTGCCGCCGGCGAACAGGCGCAGCTCGCCATCGTGAAATGCGGCGTTCAGCCGCCCGCCACCGTCCAGCACGGCGCGAAGGCGTTCGGTCTCCACGGCCTCCAGGGCGGCGAAGCGGTCGTTGGCCCAAGCCAGGCGGTCGCCGCGAGCCGTGATGACGGCCGGGGCCTGATCGACCAGGTCGGCGTGGCGCGGCAGGTCCACGAACAGCCAGTTGGCCCCGTGTTTGGTGCGGGCCATCGACCCCAGACGGTCCCGCGCCGCCGTCAGCAGGTCGCGCCGCTCGGTCCATCCGGCCTGAAGCGCGCGGGCCCGCCGCGCCACCTCGCCCCGCTCGGCCTCGCCGACCTTGGGGATGGGGAGTGGTGCGATGAACTGTTTGTTGGCCTCGAACCAGCCGCCGAGTTTGGGTTTGCCGAGACGCCTGAATACGAAATCAACCAGCGATCCGTTGAGCGCACCTAGTGTCATGCTGAGGCTAGTCTCATCGCGTGAGATAATGCCGTTCACACGGACATTATCCATGAAGAACGTCCCACTGAAATCCGCACTGACCCGCATCTCTGGGACGGTTTGGCCGACAATGAGTTTTGCGGAGTTTTGGACACCCAAGTTCTTTGGGTAGGTGTAGCTCCAATATCTGTTCTCAGCAGCGGCCGAGCCAGTTCCAGCGCCCAGTTCTATCCGCCATCTCTCGAGATGTCGCCAAGCCTTCGGGAAGAGACTTCGTAGCTGTGAAGCACTTAATGGTATCATCTTCCCTTGTTCGTTAGGCTCGTAAGGGAAGAGCAAGTAGGTCGTAGTTTGCGGCTCTTCGTAACGCTCCGCCTCATCACCAGAGATTAGGGGACGCATTATGCCATCCTCGATCTCCAATGCGTAAGGAGGAGTGTGCGGTCGCTTGGCCTTTGGATCGCCGTCTTTCGGGTAGCATCGGTAGCTGTCGATCCCGACCCGCTCCAAGTGATAGACAAAGTTCAAGGTGGCTTGCACACCAACGACAATACGCTCGGTCAACGACGGATCGTCCAGCCTCAGACAATCCCGCGCCAGGCGGTCGATCAACCGCCGCTCCGCACCCGTAGCGATCAGCCATTTGTCATCCGGGGGCAATGCTTCGTAGGGCACGGCGAGGTCCGGGTCGGACCAGTCGATGTCGGCGACTTCCCCATCGGGCGCCAGTACCATGCGGACGGCGTCGTTCGGGGCCTTCGAGAAGACCTGGAGGGACGTATAGATGTCGGCCTCGTCGAAGATCTGGTGCGAGCGGAAGTCGGTCCAGCGTTCCAGCTGTCGCCGTTCGCGGATCAGGGCGCGCAAGGCCTTTCCATAGTCGTTCACGACCCAAAGACTGGGGGCGATGTAGGCCATTCGGCCCCCGGGGCCCAGCAGGCGCAGGCCCTTTTCGATGAAGGGCAGATACAGGTCGAAGTTGCCGGTGCGGGCCGAGCGATAGGTGTCCTCGCCGCGCTCGGCCTGGAGGTAGGCGACCACCTCCGGGTCGACCTTCATCAGGTTCTGCAGCTTCACATAGGGCGGGTTGCCCAGCACGAGGTCGAAGCCGCCGGCGTTTTGCTCCGGCCAGACCTCGGGAAAGGCGGCGCGCCAGTCGAAGGCGTTGACCCGTTCGCGTAGCCCTGCGTCCTCCGCGCGGCCGGTCCAGAAGTCGGGGCCGACCAGGCTGTTGCCGCACCGCAGTGTGTGATCGAGGCGGCTGAGCGGGGCGTCGGCGCGGGCGGAGTGGAGCCACAGCGCCAGCTTGGCGATCTCCACCGACGCGGGGTTGATGTCCACGCCATAGATGTTGTCAGCCAGGATGGAGGCGGTGATGGCGGCCTCGTCCGGCACGCGGGGGATGGTGGCGTTCTCCAGCCGGGCCACCTCGCGCTCGGCCGCCATGCGCTCGTCGAACAGGCGGCGGAAAGCCGAGATCAGGAAGGCGCCCGAGCCGCAGGCGGGATCGACCACGCGGATGGCGGCCAGCCGGTCGCGGAAGGCGGTGGCGGCGTCGAGCGTGGGCGCGGCCTCGTTCGGATCGGGGAAGCCCGCCTCGGTGCGCGCGGCGGCCAGCCAGGGGTCCAGCGCCTGACGGACCAGTTCGTCGACGACCCATTCGGGGGTGTAGTAGACGCCGTCGCGCTTTCGCTTGCCCAGCTTGGCCAGAGTGTCGCGATTCTCGATCTCGCCGACCTTGTATTCCAGTTCGGTGATCGACTGTTCGAAGATGCGGCCCAGCGTATAGAGGCTGAGGCTTTCGCGGGCGTCGCCCTGGGCGGCGTAGTTGTAGCGGGCGCACAGATACAGGACCGTATCGGGGTCGCGTTCCAGTGTCGCCTCGTTATGCCCCTGGCCCACGGCGGCGAAGACGTGGTTGGGGATGACCAGGCCCTCGATCTGGTCGTCG
>JADCBH010000317.1 GCA_020253595.1 Brevundimonas sp. | reverse complement strand
TGGCCCTGGCCTCTAACCGGGCGGCGGACGCCGTCGAACTGTTCGGTGAGGCTGCGAACGCCTCCAGTGACCCCATCCTCGCCGATCCGGCCCGCTTCAAGGCCGCGCTTCTGGTCATGGACACCGGCACGCTTGAGCAAATCGAGGAGCGTCTTCAGCCCCTGACCGAAGAGGGCCGCCCGATGCGTCCTTTCGCCCAGGAAGCCCTTGCGTTGGCCCGCATCCAGCACGGCAAGCCCGCAGAGGCCCGTGAGTTGCTGACCCTGCTTACCCTCGGCCAGGACGTGCCTGAAGGCGTGCGGCAGCGTGCCCAGGCGGCCATCGGTCTGATCGACAGCGAGACCGCAGCGGGGCTGGCGGCCATCGTCGCGGCTCAACAGGTCAACCCGCCTGCACCCGCCTTGCAGGCACCCCTGACCGCTCCCCAGGCTCCGACCGAGGCCCCCGCCCAGTGATGCTTGAAACCGGAGACCGGATGACCCGCGTGAAGCGCGCCGTGAAGATTCTGGCCGTCGTTGGCCTGGCTGCGACCGTCGCCTCCTGCGCCTCGGCGCGCCGCATCCTGCCGTTCGGTCTGGGTCAGGACGACACGCCACAAGCCACGGCCAGCGAAGGCGATCGTATCTCGATCCTGTCGTTCGAGCAGTCCCTGACGCCGTCGGCGGCGCTTTCGGGCCGCGACTTCTTCGTCCCCGGTCCGACGGCGCGCACCGCCTGGCCGATGGCGGGCGGAACGGCCGAGAACCTGGTCGAGCACAGCATCGCTGCACCCAACTTCGAGGTCGCATGGCGCCGGGGCGTGGGCCGCGGGTCGAGCCGGACCACCCAGGTCATGGCCCCACCCGTGGCGGCCGACGGCCGGATCTATGTCATGGACGGCGAGTCCACCGTCACGGCGGTCAATGCCACGTCCGGAGATGTCGTCTGGCGGCGCAATGTGAAGCCTGAGGGGCGCGAGGCCGCAGGCGGCGTGGCGGTCGTCGGCCTGCCTGTGCCCCTGGTCGGATCGGGCGGCGGCGCGCTGGAAGGCGGCTTTGGCGGGGGTCTGGCCATCGCGGGCGGGCGGCTGTTCGTCGCTTCGGGTTACCGCACAATGTCGGCGCTGGATGCAGCGACCGGCGAGGTCGTCTGGACCCAGCCCGTCGATGTGCCGATCCACAGCGCGCCAACGGTCGCGGCCGGCCGGGTCTACGTCATCGACGTCGACAACCAGATCATTGCCTTCAACACCCAGACGGGTCTGCAGGACTGGTCGTATCGCGGCATCGTGGAGCCTGCGCGCGTCATGCGGGCCTCCAGCCCGGCCGTCAGCGGCGACACAGTGATCGCGCCCTTCTCGTCGGGTGAGGTCGTCGCCCTTCGCGCGTCGAACGGTCAACCGGTCTGGAACCAGGTCCTGTCGCGCACCAGCCGCACAAGTGCCCTGTCTGAGATCCGCGACATCGCCGGCCGTCCCGTGGTCTCGCGCGGCTTCGTCTATGCGATCGGTCACTCCGGCGTCATGCAGGCCATGGACATCCGGACGGGACAGCCCCGCTGGACGCTGCCGGTGGGCGGCGTGAACGCGCCCCTGCCTGCAGGCGATGTTGTCTACGTCGTCTCCAAGAACGGCGAACTGACGGTGGTCAACCGCGACACCGGTGCCGTCTACTGGACGCGCAACCTCAACGAGGGCCGCATCCGTCAGGAAGGCGGCGTGTTGGGCTTTTTTGATCGAACCGTCCGCCCGGAATGGTCGGGACCGGTTCTGGCGTCGAACCGTCTGGTCCTCGTCAACTCCGACGGCGAGGCCGTCGCGTTCGACATCAAGACCGGTGCCCAGACCGCGTCGATCCGACTCGGCGGCGCGGCCTACCTGGCTCCGATCGCCTATGAAGGCGCGCTCTACGTCCTCACCGACAACGGCGACCTCGTCAGCATTCGCTGACGGGCCGAAATCACGCTAGAAGGCCGACATGGCATTGAAGGTCGCCATCGTCGGCCGCCCCAACGTGGGCAAGTCGACCCTGTTCAACCGTCTGGTGGGCAAGCGCCTCGCGCTCGTCGACGATCGCCCGGGTGTGACCCGCGACCGCCGCTACGCCGACGGCAACATCGGCGACATGGACCTGACGCTGATCGACACCGCCGGGTACGAGGACGTCAGCGACGAAAGCCTCGAGGCCCGCATGCGCGAGCAGACCGAGGCCGCCATTGAGGACGCAGACCTCATCCTGTTCATGATGGACGCCCGCGAGGGCGTGACCTCGCTGGACCGCATCTTCGCCGAGCGACTGCGCAAGCAGCACAAACCTGTCGTCATCCTCGCCAACAAGTCCGAGAGCCGGGAATCCGGCGGCGGCGTGGGCGAGGCCCATGCGCTGGGCTTTGGCGAGCCTGTCGCAATCTCGGCCGAGCACGGCGAGGGTATGGCCGACCTCTATCAGGCCATCCGCGAAGCCTCGGTCGACATCTTCGTCGAAGAGATCGACGAGCCCGACAAGCCGATCCGTATCGCCATCATCGGCCGCCCGAACGCCGGCAAGTCGACCCTGGTGAACCGTCTGATCGGCGAGGACCGCCTGCTGGTCGGACCCGAGGCTGGCATCACACGCGACTCCATCTCGGTCGACTGGGTCTATGAGGGCCAGAACATCCGTCTGGTCGACACCGCCGGCATGCGCAGGAAGGCCCGCGTTCAGGAAAAGCTGGAAAAGCTGTCGGTCGCCGACACACTTCGCGCCATCACCTTCGCCGAGGTGGTCGTCCTGATGATGGACAAGGACAACGCCTTCGACGTTCAGGACCTGCAGCTCGCCGACCTGGTCGAGCGCGAGGGGAGGGCGCTGGTGTATGTCGCCTCCAAGTGGGACCTCGAGGAAGAGCCCCAGTCGCGCCTGGCCGAGCTCAAGCGAATGGCCGACGACAAGCTGCCTCAGCTCAAGGGTTCCGAGTTCGTGGCCCTGTCCGCCCACTCCGGGCGCGGCGTCGAACGGCTGATGCCTGCGGTGCTGAAGGCCCACGCGACCTGGTCGGTAAAGGTCAAGACCAAGGACCTGAACGACTGGCTGGCCATGGCGACCCAGCGCCACCCGCCGCCCGCCGTCGACGGCAAGCGGATCAAGACCAAGTACATGGCCCAGACCAAGGCGCGTCCGCCGACGTTCGTCCTGTTCGCCAGCCGCGCCTCGTCGCTACCCGACCACTACATCCGCTACCTGACCAACAGCCTGCGTGAGAGCTTTGATCTTCCTGGCGTTCCGCTGCGCCTGACCATCAAGGGTAACTCGGCCAACCCCTACGCCGAGGGCGGCGCCAAGTCCGGCCCGGAGCGCTACAAGGGCGACGCCAAGACCGCCCCCCGCAAGGTCCGCAAGAAGGAAGAGGAAGAGTCCCGTCTGCCCGGCAAGGCTCTGGAGCAGAAGAAGACGCGCGTCGCCAAGCCCCGCGTCATCGGCGCGGTCAAGGCCTCGGCCTCCAGGAAGGCCGGCTCATCGGTGGCCGTCCAGAAGGGCGCGCGCGGCGGTGCCCGCCAGGTCAGCCGCTCGGGCCGCATCCGCACCGGTCAGAAGCACGCGCCGAAGAAGTAGCGGCGGCTCTATTCAGGGATATCGCTGAAGTTCCCGTAGCGTCCGCTGTGGGCCAGATTGCCGAACTTGGTCGTGTCGGAATCGAAGCTCAGCTTCACGATGCCGATCGGGCCGTGGCGCTGCTTGCCGATGACCACCTCGGCAACGCCGCGCAGCAGGTCCATCTCTTCCTGCCACTTCAGGTGCTCCTCGGTGCCCTCCCGCGGTTCGGCGCGTTCCTTGTAGTAGCTCTCACGATAGACAAACATCACGCAGTCCGCGTCCTGTTCGATCGAGCCGGATTCCCGCAGGTCCGACAGCTGGGGCCGCTTGTCCTCGCGGGCCTCGACCTGACGCGACAGCTGCGACAGGGCGATGATGGGGACGTTCAGTTCCTTGGCCAGGGCCTTCAGGCCGCCTGTGATCTCCGACACCTCCTGCACGCGGTTCTTCTGTCCGTTGCCTTCGCCGACCGTGACCAGCTGAAGGTAGTCGACGATGATCAGGTCCAGTCCCTGTTCGGCCCGCTTCAGCCTGCGCGCACGCGCGGCCAGCTTGGAGATGGAGATGCCGCCTGTGGCATCGATGTAGAGGGGGCTCTCGCCGATCTCGATGGCGGCGTCGCGCACCCGGCCGAAGTCCGCCGCGTCGATCTCGCCTTTCCTCAGCCGGTCCGAAGAGACACCCGACGCATCTGCCAGGATACGCATCGCCAGCTGCTCGGCGCTCATTTCCAGCGAGAAGAAGGCCACCACGCCGCCAGATGCCGTCTTGCGCCCGTCCGGCGTTGGCTCCCAGCGGTAGTTACGAGCCACATTGAAGGCGACGTTGGTCGCCAGCGCGGTCTTGCCCATCGACGGACGGCCCGCGAGGATCAGCAGGTCAGACGGATAAAGACCGCCCAGTTTCTGATCGAGATCGTTCAGATGGGTCGCCAGGCCCGCCAGCTTGCCATCGCGCTGATAGGCTTCGCCCGCCATCTGCACCGCGCCGGCAAGCGCCGTCGAGAAGCTGACGAAGCCGGAAGACGGTGCTCCGTTTTCCGCGAGGGAATAGAGGGTCAGCTCCGCCTGTTCGATCTGTTCGATGGCCGGCGTCTCGGGGTCCGGCGCATCCTTGATGATGTCGCCACCGATGCGGATCAGGTCGCGGCGCAAGGCCAGGTCGTAGACCACGCGGGCATAGTCGGGCGCGTTGGCCCCCGGGGGCGCCCGGTCCATCAGGTCGGCCAAATAACGCAGGCCGCCGAACTCGGCGAAGGCCGGATCCTGCTTGAACCGCTCCATCAGGATAGTCGGCTCCGCCAGCAGGCCCTGACGGATATGATCCTCGATGGCGTCGTAGAGCCGTTGATGGAAGGGCTCGTAGAAGTGTGATCCCCGCAGCCGGTCCGACAGGCGCTCGAACACGGCGTTGTCGAACATCAGGGCACCCAGCAGCGCCTGCTCAGCCTCCAGATTGTGAGGAAGCGAGGGGATCGGGACGGCGTCGGCGGAAAAGGGAGCGAAGGCGTTCATCGGGTTAACGCTTACCCTTCACACGCCCCTGCGACAGTCCCGGACGCACCCTTCTTCGGGGATCGAATTCGGGTGGCTGTGGACCGCTGGAAAATCCCTAGGCGGATCAGTTCCGCTCAAGGCTCATGCTGCGGGGCATGGGTAGCGCGATGCCATCCACGAGCGGATTCCGTCCGTCGGCGTCATCCGTTGGCGCCGGGACTGGGGGATGGCGTTGAGGTGGTCCAGAAACTGGCGCGGGTTCATCTGGACACGGTCTGGCGGGCAGGCAGGGGGCTGTCGCCCGGCGGCACGAGCCTCACGGATCTCGTTTCCGACGACGGTCATGGACGCATTGAACTCCCGGATCAACCGGCGGGCATCGGACCGGATCGCCGATGTCGGGTTAAGCGGAATGCGATTGGCCTCCGTGACAAAGGTGTCGAGCGTTCGCGTCTGGGCGAACACCGGCGTGGCGACAAGAACCGCGCCCAGAGCAGCGATAGCGACGACAATCTTCATGGAACCCCTCTCAAATCTACAGGGATAGCAATGCCCAAGCGCGGCGGATTCATGGCAAACGAAAACGGCGCGGAGACAACTCCCCGCGCCGTCATCTCGCACCGATCGTTTGATCAGAAGCTGTAGCTCAGGCGCCCGTAGACGAACCGGCCGTTGAAGCCGAACGGCGAGAATTGTGGGAAGCCAACCGACCCCGTCGGCGCGTTCAGCGTCGCGGGCGTGAAGTTCGGATACTCGTCGGTCAGGTTGTTGACCCCGACAGCCGCAGTGACGCCGAACGGGAACTCATAGCGGCCTTCCAGGTCAATGAGGGTGGCATTTCCGGTCTGGTAGTCGAGCGTGGAGACATTGTTGGCAACCAGAACGCTCTGGTAGTAGGTCGCCCGCGCCGTGGCCGACCAGCCGCCGAGCGACCAGTCAACCGAGCCCACGCCCTTCGATTCCGGCGTGCCGTCCTCGAAAGCAAGGATGTTGGACCGGTCGAACAGGAAGTTCGGCGACACCGGGATCGACACCACCGGCACACCCGGCACGCGATCGACCGTCGTGTCGTTGAAATTGGCGGCCAGCGTGAAGTCGAAGCGACCCAGCGTATCGGTCGGCAGGCGATAGCGACCCACGATGTCCAGGCCCTTGGTCGTCGTCTCCAGGCCGTTGGTGAAGAAGCGCGCCGAGGACACGCCCAGCGGCTGGATGATGCCCAGCACCGCCGCAATCGTCGCCGCCGACTGGCTCGGACGGGTCGGTCCAAGGTTTTCCGACAGGATGATCCGGTCGGAGACCTCGATCTGATACGCATCGATCGTCAGTTCGAACGGCCCGCTGCGGAAGACCGCACCCAGTGAGTAGTTGATCGAGGTCTCGGGCTTCAGCGGCCGGGCCCCGAGCGCGATCGACACGGGGTCGTCAATGCGGAAGGTGCCGGACTGGATCAGGTTGGTCACCGGAACGCCGCCGACCACGGTCGTCACCAGATGGGTGGCGATGTAGCTGAAGTACTGCTGCTGAAGCGCCGGGGCGCGGAAGCCGGTCGAGATCGACCCGCGCAGGGCGAACTCCGGGCGAACGTCCAGACGGCCCGAAATCTTGCCGGTCAGGGTGTCGCCAAAGTCCGAGTAGTCCTCGTATCGCGCGGCGAGACCGAAGGTGAAGGCCTCGTTCAGCTTGCCTTCCAGATCGACGTAGGCCCCGACATTGTTGCGGTCACGTGCGGTGGCGTTGGCCGGGCTGAAGCCGGGGAAGCCCTGGGAACCCCCACCCTGGGTGCTGCCCGGGGCACGGATCCAGGACTGGACCTGACCTGCGGACTGGGCGAAGTCTTCCGCCCGATACTCCAGGCCGAACGCGAGGTTCCAGGGCTCGGCCATGCCGACGTCCAGCGGCCTGACGCCATCGACGGCCAGGGTGAACTGCTCGTACTCCAGCCCGCCGGCGCGGAACGAACGAAGCGAGTTCGTGCCGAACGATGCGTTGATGCTGTTCTCGACGCGGTAGTCCAGCGCATTGCGGCCCCAGCTCGCCGAGATGTCCCAGTCGATGCCAAAGGCCGGACCGCGGACGCCACCGTAGACATTGTAGTCGTTGATGTGGGTGGCGATCAGCGGCAGGAAGCCGTTCGGATAGACCGCCAGCACGTTATTGGAGTTGTTGAAGGCGCGCGCAGTCGCCGCC
>JADCBH010000316.1 GCA_020253595.1 Brevundimonas sp. | reverse complement strand
GATCGAGCGGAGCCGAGACGACCCCGCCGAAACTCACACACAGGGCGGACGCCGGCGACGGCCCCGCCCCGGTCCCGGGCGAGATCGCCCCGGCTCCGCCGCTTCCCCGACCCCCTCGCGGCCGAGTACGGCGCGAGGACGCTGACGCATGGCCGACGTTACCCCATCGCCTCCAGACACGCCGTCTTCTTGGCCTCCAGCGCCGGGTCCGCGACGGTCTCGACCGCAGGCTTCAGCAGCCGAGTCGTGCTTGCATCGCCCGCGCAGACCACGGCCGGCGACAACCGCTGCCGCGCGACCTCCAGCACCCGCAGCGTCGCCGCCGGGTCGGTCGCCAGCGCGGCCTTGAGGGCGGTGTCCAGCTCCGTGGCCCGCTCGCCCGAGGCGCCCGGCTCCAGCGCGGCGGCCACGTTCAGCCAGGTCGGCTGGGCCGTGGCGATCCCCGCCAGCACGGTCGTCCAGCGCGATCCGGGCGTCCCGGCCTCCAGAGCCGCCATGGCCCCCTCCGGCCCGTTCAGCCCGATCAGCTGGATCGTCTCCTCCGGCGTCACGGCCGCGCCGTTCTCCCAGGCGATCCGCACGCCCTCGGCAAAGCTCTTGGTCGCCTCCGGGATCTCGGCGGGCGCGGCCGGTGCCTCGGCCAGGGCCTTGGCGGCCGGTTCCGGCTCGGCCTGCGAACAGGCGGCCAGGGCAACAAGAGCGATCAGGGACAGGCGGCGCATCATCATTCGGTCTCCGGGAAACGCGGCGTCGGATGCATCGCCCCTTGCCGCGCGTCGCCGCCGCGCACTATCTCGGTTTCATGACACCGACCCTCTACGGCATCCCCAACTGCGACACGGTCAAGAAGGCCCGGACCTGGCTGGACCAGAACGGCCGCGCCTATGCCTTTCACGACTACAAGAAGGCCGGCATCGACCGCGCGACGCTTCAGGCCTGGGTCGCCACCCACGGCTGGGAAACCGTGCTGAACCGCGCCGGCACGACCTTTCGCGCCCTGCCCGAGGCCGATCGCACCGACCTGACCGCCGACAGGGCCATCGCCCTGATGCTGGCCCAGCCCTCGATGATCAAGCGGCCGGTGCTGGACCTCGGCGACCGCACCCTCGTCGGCTTCAAGCCCGAGATCTACGCCGCCGCTTTCGAGGCCTAGCCCTGGACTTCGGTGTCGGGCCGGTCGTGGCCGTCGGCCCGTTCGGTGACCCATTCGCCGTCGGTGTTCTCGAACTCGATCCACGCCGTCTGGTCCGCCACCCGCTGCTCGCGGCTGGCCCGCACGGCGGCGGCGCGGGCCGCGTCGTGGCTGGCGAAGGTCTCCGAGAAGGTGTCGCCGACCTTGTAGGCCCAGCCTCCATCATGCTCGACGATGCAATAGGTGACGTGGCTCATGGCAGGCTCCGGCAGGGGTTCGACGGACAGCTTCGCATTTTCTTTGCGGCCGTGCATCCATTGGGGCGGTCGGCGACGACCAGGGATCGAAAGCGCGGGCGATGGGCCGGCGCGCAGACGGGGTAAGAACGATGGAAGACCTTTTCCGATCCTATTGGTGGCTGCTGTTTCCTCTGGCGTGGTTCGTGTCCATCGGGTTTTCGAGCCTGCTCAACTACCGCCGCCAGCGCGCCACGCTGAAGCTGATCGAGACCTATGCCCAGAAGGGCGAACAGCCGCCCGAGGCCCTGCTGAAGGTGCTGGAGCGCCCGATCGACGCCGAGACCGAGAGCCGCGCCTATGGTTCGCCCAGCGGCGGCAGCAGCGGCAGCCTGTTCTCGCTCGTGCTCTTCACCATCCTGGCCGCCGGCTTCGGCTATGCCAGCTGGGCCGACATCTATGGCGCGGGCGACGCCTTCCTGATTGTGGCGCTCGTCATGGGGGCCGTGGCCGCCGCCACCGGTGTGACGCTGATCTTCGGCAAGCGTCCGAAGGGCTGATGCGGCGGCGTGGGGCAGGGGACGATGGACGCCGCCCTGGTGGCGGCCGCGAGGGCGGGGTCGGACCCCGCCTTCGCCCGGCTGGTCGCAGCGCACCAGGCGCCGCTGCGGGCCTTTCTGCGCCGGACGCTGGGCGGGTTCGATCTGGCCGACGACGTGGCCCAGGACACCTTCGTGGCTGCCTGGGCGTCGCTGGCCCGGCTTCAGGATCCGGCCGGCTTCCGGCCCTGGTTGTTCGGCATCGCCTGGAAGAAGGCCCAGGACGCCCTTCGCTCGGGCCTGCGTGGCCGGGCGAGGGACCGGGCCTGGCTGGAGGCGTCGGAGCCTTCGTCCGGGGTCTCGGCCGAGGACCGGATGGCGCTGGAAGCCGCCATGGCCGCCCTGCCGCCCGACCAGAGGGCCTGCGTCGCCCTGTGTCTGGCCGACGGCTTCTCCCATCCGGAAGCGGCCGGGATTCTGGGGCTTCCCCTCGGCACGGTGAAGTCCCATGTCACCCGGGGTCGGGCGCGGTTGCAGGCCGCCCTGACAGGAGAGTCGCATGACGCCTGACACAAATCCCGACAGCACCCTGTCCGCCTTCTTCGCGGACCAGACGCCACCGCGCCGGGACCTGGCATTCGAGGCCCAGGTGGCGGCGGGGATCGCACGACGTCGCGTCGTGGCGACCATCGCCGCCCTCCTGCCCTGGACCATCGCCGCCAGCGTTCTGCTCTGGGCGCTGGGACCGCTGATGGGCCCGGTCGTCGACGGCCTGAGCGAGACCCTGGCCCCGGCCGCCGCGATCCTGACCCTGACGGCGCTGACCATCGGGGGAAGTGTGATGGCCGGGCGCAGGCTGTCGCCTACCGGATGACGCGATAGCGGCCGGTGCTGGCCTCCATGCCGACCATCGGCTGGGGGCCTAGCCCTCTGACCGCATCCGCACGGTGCCGACGACGGCGAAATGGTCCGACGGCCATACGCCCTCGCGGGCCTCATCGCCGACGATCGCGGCCGTGACCGGCTCGAAGTGCCGCTGCTCGACCAGGATGTGATCGATCTGGTCCAGCCGGTGGCCATAGGCGGGATTGAGCGTCGTCCGTGTCGCCTGATCCGGATTCACAGTCGGCAGCACCGAGGCGAAGCGGGGTGGCTGCAGCCGGGCCATCTCGGGATTGGTCAGGCTGGCGTTCAGATCGCCCATCAGGATCAGGGGCTGTCCGGTGTCGCCCAGCCAGGTCATCAAGGTCTCGATCTGCCGCTGCCGGATCGCGCCGCCCTCCGGCGTGTGATGCAGATGCGTGTTGACCACATCGATCAGCCTGTCGCCCGCTCTGACGCGAACCCGGACGGCCGTGCGGTAATCGTCCATCGGCTTCAGCCGCGTCGTGGCCTGCTCCACGATCGGCAGCCGCGTCAGGATCGCATTGCCGTACCGGCGCGGCGCGCCCTCTGCGTCCGCCGAGACGAACACGACCTCATATCCCAGGGTCCGAGCGATCGTCTCCGCCTGATTGGGCAGGTTGGTCGCCGCATCCTGCAGGACCTCCTGCAAGCCGATGACGTCCGGCGAGGCGTCGCGCAGCACATCCAGGATCAACGGCAGACGCTGATCCCACCGGTCCCGGTCATGGTAGATGTTGAAGGTCGCGAGGCCGACCGTATTCCCGCCTCTGACGCCGGGCAGGGTGGCGCATCCTGCGAGCGGCAAGGCGCCCAGGACGCAAAGCAGGCGGCGGCGGTGGAACATCGGCGACTCTTTTGAAACAGGGCGGGACCTTACGAAGATTTCACCAGCCGCGTCTGCATCCGCCGGGCGTTCTCGCAGCCTCTTGTGATCAGAAGGCCCGGGCAGCAGGCTCGGCGATCATCTCCAGAAGAAGGGCTAACGCCATGGAACTGACAGACGTTCTCATCGTCGGAACGATCTTCGCATCGCTCGTCGCCATCATCGTCGGGCCGAGCTGGCTCAAGAGCCGGGACCGGCGCGAGGTCCAGCAGACCGTCCGCGCTGCCATTGAAAAGGGCCAACCGCTTCCGCCCGAAGTGATCGATTCACTGAGCAAGGAGGCGACCCGCAACCTGCCGTCCCGCAGCCGCGACTTGCGTCAGGGGGTCATCTGGCTCGCCATCGGCATCGGCCTGGCCGCCTTCGGAACGATCAGCGAAATGAGCTGGGGCGGCGATGGTTGGGACGGCCCGGACTTCGGCGGGATTGTCGGGATCGCCGCGATCCCGGCGACCATCGGTTTGGCCTTCATCGTCCTGAGCTTCTTCAACAAGAACAAGGACTGAGTCCGGGCCAGACAGGGGGAAATCTCTCATGGCCCAGTCCCTGCTGGACAGGCACGACGTGGAGCTGGCGGCACTTGCGGCCGCCGGCGGGCGGCGCGAGTTCGGCGAACTCGTCCGTCGCCACGGCTCGGCCGTGCGCATGCTGCTCCGGCGCATGGGCGCCCAGTCGGCCGAGGCCGACGACGTGGCCCAGGACGCCTTCCTCCAGGCCTTCGAAAAGTGCTCGGAGTTTCGGGGCGAAGGCACCTTCGCCGCCTGGGTCAAGCGCATCGCCGCGCGTCTGTATCTGAAGCGCAAGGCCAGGGACGCCCGCTACGTCGCCGAACTGGAGCCGGAACAGGCCGAGGTCACGGCGTCCCCGGACTCCGCCGGTCTGGTTGATCTCGATGAAGCCCTCAAGAGCCTCAGCGAGGTCGAGCGGATCTGCGTCTCCCTGTGTCACGGCGCGGGGCTGTCTCATCCCGAGATCGCCTCGGCCATGAATCTGCCGCTTGGAACGGTGAAGTCTCATGTCAAACGTGGTCTGGATAAACTCCGTGCGCGGCTCTCGCCGGCCGGAGAGTCCGTGGGGAGGGCGGCTCATGTCATCTGATGAGTTCGATCCGATGATCGAGCGGCTGTTCAGCCGTTCGCCTCAGATGGCCGACGCCAGCCTGTTCGCGGCCGAGGTCGAGACGAAGCTGCAATCCTCCAGCCGCGTCCGCACCGTGGCCCTGACCGTTGCCGGGCTGATCGGCGGGGTCATCGCCGTGCGCGAAACGACCAGGGTCGATGTCAACCTTGCGGGCGGCGAGGCTCCGGTTGCGGGCCGCGCGATCGGTCAGGGGCTGCAGTCGGCCGGTCTGAACGTCCAGGACGCCATCCAGTCCGGCCTGACCCAGTTCGGCCTGTCCGATGTGGCGCTTGGGTCGATGGGCGGCATGCAGTTATTCTGGATCGCCGCCGGTGCGCTGATTGCCCTTGCCGCTGCCGGCCTGATGAAGCTGTCCCAGGAGATCTGATCGTGTCGAGCCAGAAGCAGGAGGTGGTCAAGCGCCTCGCGGCCCCCGACATCATGCGTCGAAAGGGCGGAGAGCCGATCGTCTGCCTGACGGCCTATGATGCGCCGACCGCCGAGCTTCTGGACCCGCACTGCGACCTTCTTCTGGTGGGCGACAGCGTCGGTATGGTCGTCCATGGCCTGCCCAACACCGTCGGCGTGACGCTTGAGATGATGATTCTCCACGGCCAGGCCGTCATGCGCGGATCGCGTCGGGCCATGGTCGTCATCGACATGCCTTTCGGCAGCTACGAAGGCGGCAAGGAAATCGCCTACGAGAACTGCGCGCGGGTCATGAAGGAGACGGGTGCCCAGGCCGTGAAGCTGGAGAGCGGCCCGACGGTCCCTCAGACCATCGAGTATCTGGTCCAGCGCGGCATTCCGGTCATGGGCCATGTCGGGCTGCGTCCCCAGGCCGTGCTGACCGAGGGCGCGTTCCGGGCCAAGGGCAAGACCGACGACGAGCGCCTTCGCGTGATCGCCGAGGCCGAAGCCACTGCCGATGCGGGCGCATTCGCAGTGGTCGTGGAGGGCACGGCTGAGCCCGTCGCGGCCGAGATAACCCTGACCATCGACAAGCCGACCATCGGTATCGGTGCCTCGGCCGCCTGCGACGGCCAGATTCTGGTGACCCCGGACATGCTGGGTCTGTTCGACTGGACCCCCAAGTTCGTGCGCCGCTACGCCAATCTGCGTGGAGAGGTCGATCGCGCCGTCGCCGCCTATGCTGAAGATGTCCGCGCCCGCCGTTTTCCTGCCGAAGTCGAGACCTACTTCTCGAAAAAGCCCGCGACACCCTGAGCGTCCGTTGCGGGCGCGGGGTCGAACCTCTAGGGTCCGCGCCGATTTGGCTTTGCAGCGTTTTTTCGGGGCGGCGTATCCGTGACGGATGTCTTTGAAGAGGTCGAGGAAGAATTCCGCTCCGAGCGGCTGAAGCGGCTTGCCCGCCAATGGCTGCCGATCCTGGGTGGTGTTCTCGCGGTGGCCCTGGTGGCGGCGTTGGCCTGGTGGGGCTGGCAGAGCTTGCAGACCGGTCGGGCGCATGACGCCTCGATTGCCTACCAGCGTGGGCTGGAGGCGCTTCAGTCCGGTGACAACGCCGGTGCCGAAACCGCATTTGCCGAGGCCGCCGAGAAGGGCAACGGGGCCTACAAGTCCCTCGCGCTTCAGCAGCGCGCCGGTCTGGCCCTGGCCTCTAACCGG
>JADCBH010000315.1 GCA_020253595.1 Brevundimonas sp. | reverse complement strand
TCGGCGCGAGCCGAAAACACATCACACGGTCCCCGTAACGCGAAAGCAGGGGGCCACATCGGTTCCGGGCAACCGCCCAGGCTCCGTCACTTCCCCATCCCGTTCACAGCGGAAGAGCGATGCGGCGTGGGCGAACAGGCATAAATGTTCTTGTTATGTTCTGGCTCCTCCAATACACTCGCCTCATGTCCCCCGCTCCCCTCCCGAAGAAAGGCCGCGGTGCTCGCTCCAACGCCACGGGGCGATACGAGCCGACCACGACCGAAGCCTTCGATGACGGCTGGACCCCTGACGACGACCCGGCGACGCAGATCCGCACGATCCTGACGCCGGAACACGCCCGCACGATCATCGCGAAAAACACCAGTCCCGACGTCGGCTTCGATCGGTCCATCAACCCCTACAAGGGCTGCGAACATGGATGCATCTACTGCTACGCCCGTCCGTCCCATGCCTGGATGGGCCTATCCCCGGGCCTGGATTTCGAGAGCCGGATCTTCTTCAAGCCCGAGGCCGCCCGTCTCCTGGAACAGGAACTCTCGGCCCGTCGCTATGTCTGCAAGCGCATCCACATCGGCGGCAACACCGACCCGTACCAGCCGGTGGAACGCGAGCTTGGATCCACGCGCGCCATCCTCGAGGTCTGTCGCCGCTTCAATCAGCCCTTCTCCATCATCACCAAGTCGAACCTGATCACCCGCGATGTGGACATCCTTGGTCCGATGGGCCGCGACCGTCTGGCCAGCGCCTTCGTCTCGATCACGACGCTGGACCGAAAACTGGCCCGCGCCATGGAACCCCGCGCCTCGACGCCAACGAAGCGGCTGGAGGCCATAAGCCGCCTTGCGGAGGCCGGCGTTCCGGTCGGCGTCGGCTTCGCGCCAGTGATCCCTGGCCTCAACGATCACGAGCTGGAAGCCGTGCTGGAAGCCGCCGCCAAGGCCGGCGCCACCACGGCCATGTATGTCACCCTGCGCCTGCCGCTGGAGATCAAGGATCTCTTTCGCGAATGGCTGTCCGAGGCCCGGCCGGAGCGGGCCGCCCGCGTCATGTCTCTGGTCCGGCAGACGCGCGGGGGCAAGGACTACGATCCCGACTGGTCCCAGCGCATGAAGGGCACGGGCCCCGTCGCCGAGCTGATCGGTGCCCGCTTCAAGGCGGCGATCAAGCGCTATGGCCTGGACGGCCCCCGCCACGATCTGGACGTGACCCGGTTCCGCGTCCCCGCCGACGCCCGCCCTCAGCTGGAGCTCTTTGCCTGACGGCTCAGACCGCGCCCTCGACCAGGCCGCGCCAGGTCGGATCCGTATCATCGACCAGATCGACATCCTCCAGCAGGGCCACGACCCCCTCCCCGTCCGGCAGAATCAGGCCCAGGACCTCCATGACCTCATCGTCAGGGCCAACGTGGCTTTCCGCCTGCACCGCGATCGCCGCCTGCTCGCCATCCTCATCCCACCAGATCACCGGCTGAGGCAGGTCCATATCGATCGGTCGGGCGTCTTCGGTATCGCTCAAGGCAAAGACGGCCCGCCTGGCCTGAACATCGTCCAGCGTCGCGACCCGCCCGACAAAGGGCACCAGCCTTCGCCAGTCATCGACATCGAACCCGCCGCCATCCTCCCCAAAGTCCGGTTCGCGCTCGTCCATCGTCATCTCCGGAACACTCCCACCAGCTCGACGTGGCTGGACCACAGGAACTGGTCGACCGGCGTCACCCGCTCCAGCCGGAAACCGGCGTCGATCAGCACACGGGCGTCCCGGGCAAAGGTCACCGGATTGCACGACACACCGACGACCACGCCCGCCTTGGTGCCCGCGATCTGCGCCGTCTGCTCGATCGCTCCCGCACGCGGCGGATCGAACACGATGGCCTCGCAGCCCTTCAGGTCGAACGGCGTGAGCGGCCGCCGGAAAAGGTCCCGCGCCTCGGCGGAAATCGGCTTGATCCCCCTGGCCGTCGAAACTCCGGCCTTCAGCGCCGCGATCCCGGCCGCCGAGGCATCGGCCGCCACGACGCTCGCCACCGTCGCCAGGGGGAAGGTGAAGGTCCCCGCCCCGCAGAACAGATCGGCGACCGTCTTCGCCCCTCTGACGGCCTCGACCGCGCGGCTCACCATCGCGGCCTCCGCCTCCGGCACGGCCTGCAGGAAGCCGCCCGCCGGCAGGGGCACGGTCGCCGGGCCGAACACCACACGCGGCTGCCGCGCCATCACCAGCGTCTCACCCGCCAGCGACAGCCGCGCCAGATCCGCCTCGGCCGCCGTTCTCACCGCCTGTGTCCGCCGATCCGCCGACAGCCCGCCCGAGCGTCGCTCAACGCCCGTCACATCCACATCCAGCCCGTCCAGAGTCCAGGTCACATGCAGCGTCGGTGCCGACTTCGGATGCTCCAGAAAGGCCGCCGCCACGTTCGCCAGCGCGGGAAAGGCCCGCACCAGCCTGGGATCGGCCACCGGGCATTCGCTCACCTCGACCAGCCGCCAGGACTTCCGCGCCTTGAAGCCAAGAACCACCCGGCCGTCCGAGAGCCTCCGGGCATGCAGCGCCAGCCTGCGCCGCGTGCCGGCCGGCACCGCGACCGTCACCTCAACCTCCGTTTCGATCCGCTCTCGCGTCAGGGCGGCCACGACCTGATCCCGCTTCCACGCCAGATAGGGACCCTTGGCCCAGTGCTGCAGGGAACACCCGCCACAGTCGCCATAGTGCTGCGACAGAGGAGGCACCCGGTCCGAACTCGGCTCCAGAACCTGGACGCTCTCCAGCCGTCCGTCCCGCACCTCTCCCTGCACCACCTCGCCCGGCAGGGTCAGGGGCACGAAGACCGGCCCGGCAGGTGTCTCGGCCACGCCGTCGCCCTGCCCGGCCACGCGGGCGATCGTCAGGATCGTCTTCATCGCCGGTGTCTAGCCCGACCCGGCCGCGCGGCGAAACATGAACGTAGATGAACGGCCCGCTCAAAGCCGGTTCAGCTTGGTCCCACTAGAACACCTCTCAAGACGCCGGACTGGCCCGGCGCAGGAACAGGGGTCTCTCTCATGACCAAGAAGTCGTTCAATCCCGTCGCCGCCCTGGCCGCCGTTGCGGTCGCCGCCACCATGATCCCGGCCGCCGCCTCGGCGCAGTCCTACGGCTATGGAAACGGCTACGGCCACAATGATGGCTACCGCAACAACGGCTACAGCCAGTCCTACGACCGGTGCAGCACCCTGGGTCAGGGCCGGACCGGCGCGGGTGCGCTGATCGGCGGCGGCATCGGCGCGGTTGCGGGTTCGCAGATCGCCGGCCGCGGTAACCGGACCGAAGGATCGATCATCGGTGGCGTGCTCGGCGCAGTGATCGGCGCCCAGGTCGGCCGTGCCTCGAACGACAACTGCCGCCCGAACGACAACAACGGCTACGCCTACGATCGCTACAACGATCGGGCCCAGTCGCGCGGCTACGATGATCGCAACTACGGTCGCTACGACCGCCGCGATGATCGCCGTCGCCACGACAGCTACGACAATCGTCGGGACAGCCGACGCTACGACAACGGCTACGAGGTCTCGGCCGACGGCCATTACTACTTTGATCCGCGCCGGGGCTGGCTGCCGCGCTGATCGCACAGGGTTCGCGATCCCGGTTAGTTTTCAGCCCCCCTGTCGATCGGGATCGTGTTCGGTGCCGCCGGCGGAGCAATCCGCCGGCGGTTGCTGTTTAGCCGGGCAGCCAAGGCTACCGGTGGGCCCAGAGCAGGGACTCGAGGTTGCCATCGCCGCCGGGGATCGGGCTCTCGGTCGTGTCCTTGACGCTCCAGCCTGCGGACTCCAGCCAGGCCGAAACCTTCGCGACCGCCTCGGCGCGAGCGGCCGGGTCCTTCACGATTCCCCCCTTGCCGATGGCGCTGGGCCCGTCGGCCTCGAACTGGGGTTTGACCAGCGCGATCAGGTCGGCGTCGTCGGCCGCCAGTTCAAGCGCTGCGGGCAGGACCTTGATCAGGCTGATGAAGCTGGCATCGCAGACAATCAGCTCGGGGGCCTCCGGAAAGACATCCCGCGTCAGTTCCCGGGCGTCCGTCCGCTCCAGATTGACCACACGCGGGTCAGCCGCGACCCGGGGATGCAGTTGGCCGAAGCCGACGTCGACGGCATGGACCCTCACCGCGCCCCGGCTCAGGCACACCTCGGTGAAGCCGCCGGTCGAGGCCCCGACATCCAGCACCACCCGCCCATCGACTGCAACAGGCCAGAGGTCCAGCGCATGAATCAGCTTCAGCGCGCCTCGCCCGACCCAGGGGAAGGGCTCCTCGACCGTGATGATCGCGTCTTCGGCGACCTTCTCCGACGCCGCGCGCGCGGGTCGACCGTCGACCATCACCCCGCCGGCCCCGATGGCGGCCTTGGCCCGGGCCCGGCTTTCGACCAGACCGCGCGACACCAGCAAGACATCCAGTCTCACAGACACCTGCGCCCTACAGCCCTGCCAGCCGCCCCAGCGCCGTTTCCAGACGTGCCTTCGTCGCCTCTGCCTCCGCCAGCTTGGCACGCTGTTCCTCGATCACCGCCGGCGCTGCACGCTCGACGAAGTTGGGGTTGCCCAGCTTTTTCATGACGTGGCCGATGTCGCTGTCAGCCGCCGCGATCTCCTTGGACAGCCGCGCCAGCTCGGCTGTGACATCAATCACCCCGGCCAGGGACAGGGCGGCCGCGGACCCGCCCGATACGATCGTCACGGCGCCGTCCGGCGCCGTCTCGGACACGCCGATGTGCGAGACCCTTGCCAAGGTCAGGATCAGGTCGCGGTGGCGCTGCACCCGCGCTTCCGTCGTCGCGTCTGGTGAGACGAACGTCAGGGGTGGCTTGGCGGCCGGGGGCACGTTCATCTCGCCGCGCAGGCCCCGGATCTCCCCAACCAGATCAACCAGCCAGCCGATTTCAGCCTCGGCGTCCGCGTCCATGAAGACATCCGGCAATGCCGGCCACGCCGCGCCCAGCAACATCGCCTCGTCCCGCGCCGCGCCTGCCTTGCCGAGTTCGGCCCAAAGCTCCTCGGTGATGAACGGCATGACGGGGTGCAGCAACTTCAGCGTCTGATCCAGCGTCCAGGCCGTCATCGCCCGGGTTTCGGCCTTGGCAGCCTCGTCGGTCCCCTGGAACACCGGCTTGGCCAGCTCCAGGTACCAGTCGCAGAAAACATTCCAGACGAAACGATACAGGGCGCTGGCCGCGTCATCGAACCGCCCGCCCTCGATCGCCTCGGACACCTGCCGCTCGGTCTTGGTCAGCTCGCCACGGACCCAGCGGTTGATGATCTGGGTCATCGTCGCAGGGTCAAAACCGTCGACTCGCGCGCACTCGTTCATCTGGCTGAAGCGTGCGGCGTTCCACAGCTTGGTGCCGAAATTACGATATCCCTCGATGCGCTGTTTCGACAGCTTGATGTCGCGTGTGCCCGACAGGATGGCCATGGTGAACCGCAACGGATCGGCCCCAAGCTCGTCGATGATGGTCAGGGGATCGATGACGTTCCCCTTGGACTTCGACATCTTCTGGCCCTTCTCGTCGCGGACGAGGCCGTTGATGATGACCCGCTTGAAGGGCACCTCGTCCATGAAGTGCAGCCCCATCATCATCATCCGGGCCACCCAGAAGAAGATGATGTCCGCCGCTGTGACGAGGTCCGAGGTCGGATAGAAACGCTTGAGGTCGTCGGTGTCCTCCGGCCAGCCCATCGTCGAGAACGGCCACAGGGCGGAGCTGAACCAGGTGTCGAGGACGCCTTCGTCCTGGAAAACTGGAACCCGTCGGTCAGCAAACGGTCGGGTCGTTTCCTGGTAGGCGAAGTCCTGAGCCGCTGCGGCATCGCTCACAACGACGACTTCGCGGCCGTAGTGAGCCGCCGCCAATGCCAAGCCCTCGGCCTCAGTTTCACCGACAAAGATCGCTGGGGCGGCGAGGTCTGCAATGTAGTTGTTCTGCTCGTCCTGTCGGATGATTCCGTACCAGGCCGGGATGCGGTGGCCCCACCACAGCTGGCGTGAAATGCACCAGGGCTCGATGTTCCTGAGCCACTCGAAATAGATCTTCTCGTAGGACTTCGGCTCAACGACCGTATCACCCTGCTCCACCGCCTTCAGCGCGGGCTCGGCCCGCGTCGCGGCATCGAC
>JADCBH010000314.1 GCA_020253595.1 Brevundimonas sp. | reverse complement strand
GACAGGGCGACCACCGAGAAGCCCCGTTCGCGAAGGGAGCTGGTCAGGTGCTTCACCCGCTCGCGAGTGTTGGCGAAGACGAGCGCGCCGGGAGCCTCGAACCAGCGCAGCACATTGACGACGCCGAGTTCGACCTCGTTGGGGGCGACGCGGATGCAGCGGTATTCGATGTCGCCGTGGGGCGCGTTCTTCTGGGTCGTGTCGATGCGGATGGCGTCGCGCTGATAGGTGCGGGCCAGATCGACGATGTCGCGCGCCAGGGTGGCCGAGAACAGCAGGGTGCGGCGCTGGGCCGGGGCGGCGTCGAGGATGAAGGTCAGGTCCTCGGAGAAGCCCATGTCGAGCATCTCATCGGCCTCGTCGAGCACGACGGCCTTCAGCTGTGTCAGGTCGAGCGCGCCGCGCTCGAGATGGTCCTTCAGGCGACCGGGTGTGCCCACGACGATGGCGGCCCCGCGTTCCAGGACGCGGCGCTCGGCGCGTGGGTCCATGCCGCCGACGCAGGTGGCGATGCGGGCACCCGCCTTGCCGTAGAGCCACTCCAGCTCCTTGGAGACCTGAAGCGCGAGTTCGCGGGTCGGGGCGATGATGAGGGCACCCGGTGCGCCATTGTCCTCGATGCGCTCGGCGTCGCCCAGCAGGGTGGTGGCGAGCGCCAGGCCGAAGGCGACGGTCTTGCCTGAGCCGGTCTGGGCGCTGACCAGCAGGTCGCGGCCTTCCTCGGCTTCCAGCACGGCGGACTGGACGGGGGTCGGCTCGTCATAGCCGCGTTCGGAGAGCGCGCGGTCGAGCGCGGGATGGCTGGCGGGGAAGGGCATGGGGGTCTCGTAGGGCGCTGCTGACAAAAAAGCGAGCGGCGCGGGCGCAGGGCCACGTCGAAAGGGGGAGGGCCTATGCGCCGCGATCAAGGCCGAAATGGGCGCAGGGCGCCGGAATCTGACCCTCGTTCTCCGATCGCGTGACAGGGCGGCTGGCCCCATGCATTGTCGCGGCGTCTTTCGGGGGAGAGTCGCATGCGCAAGGTTCTGTTTTTCACAGCCCTTTCATTGTCGCTGGCAGGATCACCGATCCTGACCGGGGCGGCGATGGCTCAGCAGCTGAGGCCCGGTGGACAGGTGCAGGGTGAGTTGGCGCGGGGCGATGACCGGCTGGAGTCCGGCGAGTTCACGGACGTCTACGAGATCCAGGGCCGGGCGGGTGAGACCCTGCGGGCCACGATGCGGTCCGACGAGTTCGACACCTATCTGATGATCCGCGGGCCGGGCGGGTTCTCGGAAGACAATGACGATGCAGACGGCGACGGGACCAACTCGGCGCTGGACGTTCGACTGCCGGCCAATGGCACCTATCGGATCAGCGCCACCAGCTATGAGCCCGGCGAGAGCGGGCGCTATGTCCTTCGGCTCGATGGAGCGGGTCAGCGCGGTCCAGGCGGGCTGGGCGGCGGCCAGGCGAACGCCGGCGGCGGTGCCTTGCGTCTGGACGGGACCTCGGGCGGTGCCCTGGCCCAGGGTGACCGGCGGCTGACCAGCGGAGAGTTCGCCGACGACTGGACCCTGCCGGTGCGGCGCGGCGAGACCTATACCGTCAGCCTGTCGTCGTCGGAGTTCGACACCTATCTGATGCTGCGGGGCGGCGGCCTTTCGGACGACAACGACGACGACACGGGCCAGCGCGGCACGACCAACAGTCGCCTGACCTTCACCGCGACCGCCGACGGCGAGGTCGGCATCGCCGCGACAAGCTTTCAACCGGGCGAGGTCGGTCGCTACCAGATCGCCGTCGAGCGCGACGGCATGGGCGCTCGCGCCGATCAGGGCCGGCGACCTCAGCCGGACTTTCGGCCGTCGGGTCGAGAGGCCGATGGCGTGATCCAGGTCGGTCAGACTGTCAATGGAGCCTTGGCACGGGGCGACCGGCGGCTGGAAAGCGGCGAGTACATCAACACCTGGACGCTGCGCGGTCGGCGCGGACAGACCGTGGATCTGCGCCTGACCTCCTCGGCGTTCGATCCCTACCTGGCCATCCGGGGACCCGGCGGCCTGTCGGACTTCAACGACGATGATCCGGACGGCGACGGCTCGTTCAACAGCCGTCTCGTCGTCACGCTTCCGGCTGACGGCGACTATGAGGTGACGGCGACCAGCTATGCGGCGGGGGAGGAGGGGGCCTACCGCCTCGCAGCCCTGGCCGCCGACGGGCGCACTGCCCCGAGCCGACCCAGCCAGCAGTCCTATGTCGAGGACGATGGTGGCCGTCAGACCGTGGCGGGCGGGTCGATCCAGATCGGCCAGACGGTCGGCGGATCCCTTCAGGCCGGAGACGACCAGTTGTCGAGCGGGGAGTATGCCGACAGCTTCACCTTCGTCGGACGCCGGGGACAGAGGATCGCAGCCGAGCTGACCTCCTCGGCCTTTGACGCCTATCTGATCCTGCGCACGCCGTCCGGCGAGCAGATCGACAACGACGACGGTGAGAACGGCACCGACAGCCGGCTCGACACCGTCCTGGCCGAGGACGGCGAGTATGAGGTGCAGGTCACCTCGTTTGCGCCCGGCGAAACCGGCTCCTACCGCTTCAGCGTGGCTCCCTCGATGGGCACGCCGCGCCAAGCGGCGGTGCAGGGCGGGGCTCGGGTCCATGCCATCATGGTCGGCATCTCCGACTATGGCGGCGCGGCGGGCGACCTGTCCTACACCGACGAGGACGCCGAGAAGCTGGCCGAGACGCTGAGCCGGGGCGGTGTGCTGGATCCGTCCAGCGTCGTCCTGACCAACGCCGAGGCGACGGTCGCCGGCGTGCGCCGCGCCTTCGCGCAGGTGGCGCGGGAGGCGGGGCCCGACGACATGTTCCTGTTCTTCTTCTCGGGCCACGGGGCCCAGGAAGCAGGCGGGCCGAGCGGGGGCGAGCCGGACGGCCGGACCGAGACCATCGTGCTGCGCGACGGCGAGATCACCGACGCGGAAATGGCTGAGATGTTCGCGGGGCTGAACACCCGCTTGTCGCTGCTTGTG
>JADCBH010000313.1 GCA_020253595.1 Brevundimonas sp. | reverse complement strand
ATCGTGGCCGATGTCTATGCGGCGGGCGAACAGCCCATCGAGGGCGTGGACAAGCAGGCGCTGGTCGACGGCATCCGCCGCTATGGCCATCTGAGGGTCTCCGCGCTCGAGAACGCCGCCGTCCTGCCGCGCGTGATTGCGGAAGAGGCCAAGACGGGGGACGTGGTCGTGCTGCTGGGGGCTGGCGACATCACCGCCTGGGCCTATGCGCTGCCAGCGCAGCTGGAGGCGCTCGGGTGACCTGGCGCGACCGTCTCCCGGCCGCGCGCGGCAAGCTGGTGCACGACGAGCCGTTGGCACCCTACACCTGGTTCCGGGTGGGCGGATCGGCAGATGCGCTCTTTATTCCCGCCGATGCCGATGACCTGGCGGAGTTCCTGAAGGCGCTGGACCCGGCCGTTCCCGTGACTGTGCTCGGCGTCGGCTCGAACGTCATCGTGCGCGACGGCGGGGTCGAAGGCGTGGTGATCCGGCTGGCGGGTCGGGCCTTCGCAGGCATCTCGACCGAGGGCGACACGATCACGGCGGGCGCGGGCGCGCTGGACGCCATGGTGGCCAAGGCCTCGGCCAAGGCTGGGCTCGCGGGGCTGGAGTTCTATGCCGGCATCCCGGGCACGATCGGGGGGGCGCTGGTCATGAATGCCGGGTGCTACGGATCGGAGACCCGGGACGTTCTGGTGTCCGCCAAGGGCGTGACTCGCTCCGGTGACATGAGAGACTATTCCGTCCAGGACTTCGGCTACTCGTATCGCCACAACAGCTACAACGAAGACATCCTCTGGCTTGAGGCGACCTATCGCGGGACGCCGGACGATCCCGATGCCGTCGCCACACGCATCGCCGAGATCACCGCGCGCCGCGAACAGACCCAGCCGATACGCGAGAAGACCGGCGGCTCGACCTTCAAGAACCCGCCGGGTCATTCGTCGTGGAAACTGGTCGATGAGGCCGGCTGGCGGGGACGGCTGCACAAGGTCACCGGCGGCGGGGCCATGTTCAGCGAGCTGCACTCCAACTTCATGATCAACCCCGGCGAAGCGACCGCCGCCGATATCGAGGGATTGGGTGAAACCGTCCGCGCCGACGTTCAAAGTAAACTCGGCGTAAACCTCGAATGGGAGATCAAGAGGATCGGCCGCCCTTCATAACCGATCGCTAGAACAGCCCCATGTCCCGACCCCTGTCAGAGCTGCACGTCGCCGTCCTGATGGGCGGGCTCTCTTCGGAGCGGGAGGTTTCGCTGTCGTCAGGCAAGGGCTGCGCCGATGCCCTGGAAGGCCAGGTCGCCCGGGTCAGCCGCGTCGATGCGGGCCGCGACCTGGCTCAGGTCCTCGGTGAGCTGAAGCCCGACGTCGTCCTGAACGCGCTGCACGGTGAGTGGGGCGAGGACGGCTGTGTCCAGGGCATCCTGGAGACGCTGCAGATTCCCTACACCCACTCCGGCGTCCTGGCCTCGGCCCTGACGATGGACAAGGACAAGACCAAGTCGATCCTGAAGGCGGCGGGCGTCGCGGTGCCCGGCGGTGGCCTGTTCGACCGGCATGAAGTGGCGCGTCGCCACGTCATCGACCCTCCCTATGTGATCAAGCCCAATGCCGAGGGATCCTCGGTCGGCGTCTATCTGGTCCGCGAGGGCGCGAACGGGCCCCAGACCGAGGTCGGGTCCGATGCCTGGACCTATGGCGACCAGGTCATGGTCGAGCCCTATATCCCCGGCAAGGAACTGGCCGTCGCCGTCATCGGCGAGACGACCGGGCCGCGCGCCCTGACCGTCACCGACATCACGCCGGTCAAGGGCTTCTACGACTATGAGGCCAAGTACGCCCCGGGCGGATCCGTCCACAAGCTTCCCGCCGATATCCCCGCCCATGTGTTCGAGGCCGCGTTGAGGCAATCCGAGCTTGCGCATGCGGCCCTGGGCTGTCGCGGGGTCAGCCGGACCGATTTTCGTTATGACGATGTTAAGGATGTCCTCGTCCTTCTGGAGGTCAACACCCAGCCCGGCATGACGCCGACCTCGCTCGTCCCCGAGCAGGCGGCGCATCTGGGCATGAGTTATCAAGATCTGGTCCGGTGGATGGTGGAGGACGCCTCATGCCCGCGGTAGTTCGCGGCGGTCGACGCGCAGCGTCTGCGCCGGCTCCGAAACGCAGCGGGGGACCCAGGTCGCAGGGTCGGGGTCGCGCGCCGCAGAGCGCTGGTGGCGTTCCCGGAAAGATGGCCGCGCTCGGTCGGCTGGATCTCAGCCCTCGTGCGGTGGTGATCTGCATCTGCGCCGGTGTCGCCGTTCTGGCGCTCGTCATGGCGACGGGTTCGCGCGCCGAGCGCATCGGCCAGTCGATGGCCAGCGGCATGGACGGGGTCACGACCGGCCTGGGCCTCAAGCTCAATCGCGTGCACATCACGGGCGCTTCGGACGAGGCGACGCCGGCCATCCAGCGCGCGCTGGACGTCGAGGCGGGCCAGCCGATCACCTCGCTGGACCTGGCGGCGCTGAAGGCCAGTGTCGAGCAGGTGGGCTGGGTGCGAGAGGCACGCGTCGTGCGCCTGTTGCCGGACACGCTGATCGTCGAGGTCACGGAGCATGACCGGCTCGCCGTCTGGCAGTCCGCAGGGCGGACGTTCGTGATCGATAGCGAGGGCCGGGTCATTCCTGGCGCCGACGCGGGCCGATATCCAAACCTGCCGCTGGTCGTCGGCACGGGGGCCGATGGCGCAGCGGGGGCGCTTCTGCCGCTTCTCGCCCAGCGTCCGCGCCTGATGGGCCGGATCGACGCCATCGTGCGGGTCGATGAGCGTCGATGGGATCTCAGGCTTCGCGATGGCGGCATCATCCAGCTGCCGGCGCTGAACCAGGAGGCGGCGTTGATCCAGCTGGATGCCCTGGACCAGCGCGAGCGCCTGCTCGAACTGGGCTTCGCCCGCATCGATCTTCGCACCGAGGGCCAGGTGGCCGTGCGGCCGGGCGCTTCGGCCTAGGTCGAACAGAGTAGGGAACTTTACCGGCATGGCGGGCAAGAAGGTCGATCCAGCGGCAGACGCTGCGAAGCTCGACAAGGGCGGGATGACGAGCCGCGCGCCCGTGGTGGCCGCGCTGGATCTCGGCCAGTCCAAAGTGGCCTGCTTCATCATGAAGCCCGACGGTGTGCGCCATGCCGACCGGACGATCCGGGTAGCGGGAGCCAGCCACGTCCAGTCCAAGGGCGTGCGCGGCGGGTCTATCGTCAACATGGACGAGGCCGCCCAGGCCATCGGCCATGCCGTCGAACGCGCCGAGCGAACGGCCGGCGCGCCAGTGTCCGGCGTCGTCGTGACGACGGCGATCGGTCAGATGTCCAGCCACCGGGTGCAGGCCCGCGTGTCGCTGGGGGCCAACCCCGTCGGCGACGCCGATCTGGCCCGCGCCATCGGCATGGCGCTGGCGCAGATCCGCCTGCCCAACCGTCGTCCGATCCATGTCCTGCCCATCGCCTGGTCGGTGGATGGTGCGCGCGGCGTGCATGACCCCAGGTCCATGCGCGGCGGCTCGCTGGGGCTCGACCTGCTGGTCGTGTCGATGGCCGAGAGTGCCTTCAATGCCCTCAGCCACTGTCTGGAACTGGCCCACCTGGATCTCCAGGGCGTGGCCGCCGCCCCCGTCGTCTCCTCGCTCGCCGCGCTGGAAGAGGACGAGATGGATCTGGGCTGCGTCTGCATCGACATGGGCGGGGGCTCGACCTCGGCCGCCGTCTGGGGTGGACGCTCCCTGCTGCACATTGAATCGCTGAACGTCGGTGGCGACCATGTCACCGCCGACATCGCCCGGGGGCTGTCGACCTCCAGGGCGGGGGCGGAGCGGCTCAAGACCCTTCACGGCTCGGCCATGGCGGCTGCGCACGAGGACCGCGAGATGCTGGAGGCACCGCCGCGCGGCGAGGAGCCCGGCGCAGGCCCCGTCATCGTGCCGCGTGCCATGCTGAAGACCGTCATCGCGCCCCGCGTGGAGGAAACGCTGGAGCTGCTCCGTGACCGGCTCAAGGCCACCGGCGCAGGTCTGGACCCGGGGGCCGGCCTGGTTCTGACGGGTGGTGCCAGCCAGCTGAACGGCGTGCGGGAACTGGCCGTGCGGGTGTTCGATCGCCCCGTCCGTCTGGGCCGACCGCAGCGCGCGCCCCACCTGGCCGATTCTGCCGCAGGGCCGGCCTTCTGCTCCGCCGCCGGCGTCCTCCTGCGTGCCGCCTATGGGCCGCGCGAAGCGGTTTCAGCGCGCAAACTGATGTCGCGTCAGATCACCGCAGCAGACGCCCCGCGCGTCCATCGCGGCAATCTTGTCGCCCGGGCGGCGGGCTGGCTGCGCGATAACCTCTAGCCACATAGGCGCAGTCCATTTCTTCAGCCTGTTTTTGGGCCGAAGAGCGGTGTGGTCTGAGTGTGACCTGATTGTAACAAATGTGAGTTCAGACCGCCGCAAGGTCGCCTCAATGGTTGCGACGACAGCCAATGCCCTTTAGCACTCACGCCTGAACGGTACCCTCAGGAGGAGTGCCGCGCGTTTTTTTGCAATCGGGGCCATCTCTATGATTTCCACTCGCAAGCTCCTGTTTGGCACCACCGTGCTCGCAGGCATCATGTCGTTCTCGGCTCCGGCGCTCGCCCAGTCGGCTTCGTCTCAGGATGAGCAGGCCACCCAGGTCGAAGAGATCGTGGTCACCGGTTCGCGTATCCGTCGTGACCCGACCAACTCGGCCACGCCGCTGATCCAGGTTGCCCGCGAAGACCTGCTGACGACCGGTCAGACGACGGTCATCGACTACCTGGCCACCATCCCGGCCCTGTCGAACTCGCTCGTCCCGTCGGACACCACCGGCTCGGGCCTGAACGACGGCGGTCTGTCGCTGCCAAACCTGCGCTCGCTGGGTTCGGGCCGCACCCTGACCCTGGTTGACGGTCGCCGTCACGTCGGCGCCGGCCAGGGCAGCCTCGCGGTCGACATCGACAGCATTCCGCGTCTGCTGATCGAGAACATCGAAATCGTCACCGGCGGCGCGTCGTCGGTTTACGGCGCTGACGCCGTCTCGGGCGTCCTGAACTTCGTGCTCCGTAAGGACTTCGAAGGCCTCGAGATCGACGCCAACTACGGTCAGATCGTCCAGGGTGGTGTTGCGGCCAACAACCGCGTCTCGGCCCTCGCCGGTATCAACCTGTTCGATGACCGCCTGAACCTCTACGCCCACGCCGAATGGGACCGGAACGACGAAGTCCAGAGCCTGGACATCGACTGGATCGAGGATGCGTGGATCCTGATCGGCAACGACGCCGATCCGGCAGCGACGCCCTTCGATTCGACGATCGACAACCTGCTGTACAGCGGCCTGCGTCGCCTCGACCGTCCGCGTTGGGGTCAGACGACCCTCGCCAACGCCCAGCAGCCGAGCGCCCTGAACAACCCGCTCGTCCCGACCGCGAACTGCACGGTCATCAACGGCGCGACCTGCTACAGCGTCGATCCGACCCGCACCTACTGGTTCGACGGCACGACCGCGCGCCTGGCCAACTTCGGCCAGCGCATCGGCACCACCGGTGCCAGCCGTCCGTTCAACATCGGCGGCGACGGCGAGAACCCGAACAACTTCGCCACCGAGTCCCGTCTGCCGGAATCGGAATCGCAGCGCTTCCAGGTCGGTGCCAACTACTCGATCACCGACAGCATCAACCTGTCGGCTGAATACAAGTTCATCACCGAAGACACGCTCGACATCTCGCAGCCGACCTTCTTCGACATCTTCCTGTCGGACACCACCTACGCCGCGAACCAGACCAACCTGATCCGTGCCGTTTCGCAGTTCGATCTGCGTCTCGACAACGCCTTCCTGCCGGCGAACCTCGTGACCGCGATCCAGAACAACACGGTCACGAACTTTGGTGCCGCGACGGCGACCGCGCCTGGCGCTCCGACGACGACGATCGCGGCGCCCTGGGCCCGTCACTCGATGTTCGGTCCCCAGCGCTTCCAGGACAACACGCGCGAGGTCGAGCGCTTCGTGATCGGACTGAACGGCCAGCACGATCGCTTCCTGTTCCTCGACAACATCGCGTGGGATCTGTCGTACGTTTACGGCGAGGCCCGCAACGAGAACCTCGAGTTCGGTATCGACGTGAACCGCTTTGCTCTGGCGGCCGACTCGGTCCGTGACACGGCCGGTGTCCTGGGCACGCCGAACGCGATCGTCTGCCGTGCGCGCATCCTCGCCGCTCAAGGGCTGAACCCGGCCGACCGGGCGCGCGGCGGAACCCTGGCGGGCACGCCGGAAGGCACTGCCGACCTGAACCAGTGCACGCCGCTGAACGTCTTCGGTGCCGGCAACCAGAGCGCTGCCGCTCTCAACTACGTGACGGCCAACATCTCGGTCAGCCACGTCAACGAGCAGGAGCAGATCCTGGGTGCCGTCTCCGGCCAGCTGTGGGACTTCTGGGGCGCTGGCCCGAT
>JADCBH010000312.1 GCA_020253595.1 Brevundimonas sp. | reverse complement strand
GAACTATCTGGGTGCTCTGAAGCGGTTCGTCGCGCTCCAGGACGCCGCCCCGACCTTCGTCTTTGTCGCTGACCTGCACGCCATCACCGTGTGGCAGGACCCGGCCGTCCTGACCGCCCAGACGCGTGAGATCGCCGCCGCCTACATCGCATCCGGCCTCGACCCGGCCCGCTCCACCATCTTTCCGCAGTCGGCGGTGCGCGCCCATTCGGAGCTGGCCTGGATCCTGAACTGCGTCGCCCGCCTCGGCTGGCTGGACCGCATGACCCAGTTCAAGGAGAAGTCGGGCAAGCACAAGGAGCGCGCCTCGGTCGGCCTGTACACCTACCCCGTGCTCCAGGCCGCCGACATCCTGCTCTACAAGGCGACCGAGGTGCCCGTCGGCGAGGACCAGAAGCAGCATCTGGAACTGACCCGCGACATCGCCGCCAAGTTCAACACAGACTTCGGCGTGCCAGGCTTCTTCCCCCTGCCCGAGCCGGTCATCCAGGGCCCGGCCACGCGGGTCATGTCCTTGCGCGACGGCTCGGCCAAGATGTCCAAGTCCGATCCGTCCGACCAGAGCCGCATCAACCTGACCGACGACGCCGACACGATCGCGGCCAAGATCCGCAAGGCGAAGACCGACCCCGAGCCCCTGCCCGAAACCGTCGACGGCCTCGCCGACCGGCCCGAGGCCCGCAACCTCGTGGCCATCTACGCCGCCCTGTCGGACCAGACCCGTGAGCAGGTCATCGCCCAGTTCGGCGGCCAGGGTTTCGGCGCTTTCAAGCCCGCGCTCGCCGATCTCGCGGTCGCCGCCATGGCCCCCGTCACCGCCGAGATGCGCCGCCTGATGGACGACCCCGCCGAGATCGACCGGGTGCTGAGGGACGGTGCCGAGCGCGCCGCCGCCATCGCCGATCCGGTGGTCGATGAGGTCAAGCGCATCGTCGGCTTCTGGCGATGAGCGAGCATACCGCCGTCGTTGAATGGGTCCGGGGCGACCAGCCCTTTTCCGACCACCAGTACTCCCGCGCCCACGATTGGCGTTTCGATGGGGGGGCGCTGGTCAAGGGATCATCGGCCCCGACCAGCGTCGCGCCCCCGCTGTCGGACCCCACAGCGGTCGATCCGGAAGAGGCTTTGGTCGCGGCCCTGTCCAGCTGCCACATGCTGTTCTTCCTGGCGCTGGCGGCCAAGGCAGGCTTCGTCGTGGACCGCTATCGGGACGCGCCCGTGGCCACGCTCGCGAGGGATGAGCGGGGCCGGATGTCGATCACCGAGGTGGTTCTGCGTCCGGTGATCGACTGGTCGGGAGCGACGCCGGACGCCGAGCGGCTGGAAGACCTGCATCACCAGTCGCATCGCCTCTGCTACATCGCCAATTCTATCCGGGCCGAGGTGCGGGTCGAGCAGGGGTGATCCCTGCCAGAAAGTCGGCGAACCGTTCCATGGCCTGGCCGCTCAAGGCCTCGTCATAACGCATCATGCGGGCCATCAGCCCGGGCTCGTCGAAGGCGTGGGTGCCTTCCACGCCCCAGACCGCGACCTCCGACCCCGCCGCCACGGCCGAGGCGAGCGCACGCATGTGACGGCGCACCGAGGCGAGATGGTCGCGGCTGGGTGCTATGACCAAAAGGTCCAGAGCGCGGGGCCAGGGTCTTCCACCACGGCTGGCCGACGCCACACCGACGTAGGGGTAGGCGAGGAAGGCCGCGCGAACGCCACGCAAATGAACACGCGGTGCATCCGAAAGCCCCGCTTCGCCTGATCGGACGAGCGGCATGGACATCAGGTCCATGATCGCCCAGCCGCCGTGGCTCCATCCGGCCAGTACCAGCCGGTCCGGATCGACGAGCGGCAGACCCCGGGCACCGGCGATGGCCGCCAGCACATCGCCGGCCCGCCGTCCACCGCGAAACATCAATCCTGTGCAGATCATGGCCTTGGCGAAGCCGCGGGTCCAACCGCGCGGGGCGAAAGAATCGACCAGAAGCGCCGCCCAGCCCGCAGACACGGCCGCCCTGGCGTAGGCGTGCAGATGGGCCCGGACGCCGCCGCATCCATGAAATAGCAGAACCGTCGGAAACGGGCCCCGGCCCGACGGGGTGAGCAGTTCCGCTTCGGGAGCCAGACGTCGCCATCGCTCCATTGCCGCGTCCACGGCTTAACCTGCGCGACGTCGGCGAACAGGACCCGCCTGGGCCGGGGCGACGGCGGTGTCCTCCAGCAGAGCCGAAAACCGGCGAATCGCCTCGTCGCCAAGCGCCGGATCGTAGCGCATTGGCGGTGCCGTCATGGGCTCATCGAAGCTGTGGGTGCCGTCGGCGATCCAGGTCTCGACGTCAACGCCGCAGTTTCGGACCATGTCGTGGATGCGCTCGGCATTGCGGACGGTCGTCAGGTGATCCTTTGCCGCCACAACAGCCAGGGTCTTCGGGCAATGCCGCCAGGGCCGCATACGGTTCAGGGCCGCGAACCCGACGTAGGGGTAGGCCAGATAGGTCGCCTTGACCCCGTCCAGGGATACGTTCTCGGCGTCGCTGACGCCCAGCGCCCCGATCCGGTCGCGATCCGCGCTCATCGCTTCCATGATGCCCCATCCGCCATGGCTCCAGCCGGCGAGCAGAAGGTTTGTGGGGTCGACATCGGCGCGCACAGACACCCCCCGGATCGTCGCCAGAATGTCCCCCGCCCGCTCCCAGCCGCGCAGCAGAAGGCCCGTGCAGACCGTGGCCATGGCGAACTGACGGCTCCAGCCGCGCGGGGCGTAGGAATCGACGATGAGCGCGCGCCAGCCCTTGTCCCTGGCCGCCTGGGCGTACTTGGGCAAATGGCCGCGCAGTCCGCCGCAGCCGTGAAACAGCAGGGCGGTCGGCCGAGGGCGATCGTCATCCGGGCCGACCCAGGCGGCATGGGGCGCCAGGCGGGCCCAGCGGTCGTCGAGCGTGTCCATTCCCGACCCTTAACTCAGCTTTGCGACTGTTGCTCGGACGTCGGGTAACGACAGCCCTAGAAAAGATCGACCGGCAGGATCTGACTGGCCAGCAAGGTCTCCATGCCCTGCCAGTGGTCCGGTCCCTGCCGCTCGACCCAGGCCTGAACCACATCGCGTCCCAGACCGTAGTTGATGATGTAACTGCGGTAAGTGTCGATGAAGCGCACCCTCTGGGCCGCCCGCTCAGGCGTCGTGAGCATGTAGCGGGACAGAAGCTGCGTGGCCTCCGCCCGATCAATCCGGCCCGCCAGATAGTCATCTGCGATAGTGTACTCGGCACGGGCGAGCCGACGGACGAGTGCGTTCAGCTCTGCCTTGCGCTCCACCGGTGCGCCGGTCAGACCCGCGAGCGGCAGCAACACATCCTGCTCGAAGCGCGCTGCCTCGTCGCCCGGGAAGGCCAGATCGATGCCGTAGTTGGCGCTGCCTTCGGCCACGAAGGACATGGGCGAATAGAGCGGGTAGACGCTCATCTCGACCCAACCGCGCTCGACGACGAAGGTCTGTTCCAGCAGCGCATTGTAGACGTGATGGCCGGGGTAGGCCTCGTGACACCCGAGGTCGATCGCCCGGTCCGTGAAGATGGGCTGGTCGGTATTGATCTCGATCCGGCTGGCGGCTCCGCCCAGATAGTAGTTGTAGCCCGACCACGGCTTGTCCGTGACGAAGGCCAGGGTGAAACGCTCGTTCGTCGGCAGGTTCATGTGGGCCAGGGTCCGGCGACGGCACTCGGCGATGGAGGCATCGAACACGACCTGCAAGCGGTCCGCCGGAATGCGGAAGTTGCCCCGGAAGGCGGCGACGCGGGCGGCCAGTTCGCCGTCCCCCGGGACGAGCTGGTCGATCTGGGCGAGGATGGGGTCGAAGTCGGACAGGGGGCGCAGTTCGGGACGAACGCCGAACAGGGCCTCGGCCTCGTCGGCGAAGCTCAACCGCTCGCCCGACAGCATGCGAAGGCGGGCCGAGGCCGCCGAGACATGGGCGAGCAGGTAAGCCTTGCGCTGGGCGACCGCCGGTTCGGCCCCGGCGACCGAGATGGCGTTGAGCCGCTCCGTCAGCGAGGCCGCACCCTGCATCAGGGCGGAGATGTCACGCGGATTGGCCTGCGCAGCCTGTGCCCACTCCGGGGGACCGTAGTAGGCATCGACATAGCCCGGTTCGCGCTCGCCAATCTCGAGGATCAAGGCGACGTAGTCGCGCGCGACCGCGTCCAGACTGTCACGCGACGCGGCAGGCCCGGCCGTCGGGGCGGTGGCGCAAGCGCCGAGAAACAGCAGGAAGCTGAGAACCAAGGCCCGCATCATCCATCCTCCGGTCGATCGGTCATCTACACACGGATCCTTTGCAGACCCGCCGGGACGCCTCGCGTGCATTCGGGATTGAGGGCCGCGCGAGGCTGCTGTAAGGCCCTTCATCCGGTCGCCAAGAGTGGCCGCGCGAGACGCACCCGTAGCTCAGCTGGATAGAGCGTTGCCCTCCGAAGGCAAAGGTCACACGTTCGAATCGTGTCGGGTGCGCCATCTTTTTCCGAGAGACTAAGGGAGCTGCGATCCTGGCGCATCTTCCCCCGGGCTCTGCGCGATCACCTTCGATCCTCCATGAGACCTGTCGGTAGTCCGATGCCGCACGCTTCGGGAGACCGTCCCGGGCTCAGTCCAGACCGTCGTCCGTGACGACGAAGGCCCGACCCTGTGCAATGGCCTCACGGGCCAGCTGGTCCTGCACGATGTGCCAGCGTCTGAGACGCTCGAATCCGATCGCATGGTCCGGCGAGGCGTCGAGCCATTCCGTGAACTCGCGCTTGCGTCGACGGTACTGCGGCTCGGTCGGGTCCGGGACCGGCGGCACCTGCGGCAGCCGGCTCGCCACGTCGGGCGGGATGGGGAACTCTCCCGATGACGTCGACAGGATCATGGGTTCGCAGCCTAGGAGAAGAATCGAAACCCTGAAACCCCGCACAGGCGAAACGGTCCGCCTGTTACGCGAGCCGGCGTTCATTCTGTCTTTCGCCATCCTATGGCCAAGCTCAGCCTGTCTGATCAGGCGAAGACGGAGCGAGACCCGATGCAGAAGACCACGATGATCATGGCGACGCTGGTGGCTCTGGCCATGGCGACCGGAGGGACAGTCCAGGCGCAGGACCGGGTGGAGCAACTGCTCGCGGCCGGCAAACCCAAGCCGGAGCTCGCCGCAGGGGCAGCGGATGGACAGGCAACCAATGCAGAACAGGATCCGGCCGAACTGCGCGCCACCCAGGCGCTGAACGCCGAAATCACGGCGCGCAACGACCTGGCCCAGAGCCAGGAGCGCGCCGATCAGGCCGCCTTCGCGGCGGAACGGGCGCGATGGGAGGAGCGGCAGGCGCTGAACGCCCAGGCGCGGCTCGACTGGGAGGCCAGCATGCGCGCCAATGACGAGGCGCGGCGACGCTGGGAGGCGGACCGGGCGCGCTGGGAGGCCGACGTGCGAGCCTGTCAGGCCGGCGACCGGAGCCGATGCGCCCCGCAGTAGGGGTCCGCGTAACCCTGGGGCCTGGCGTGACGTAGGCGACGAAAAGCAAGGTTTGCGGGCCGGACCGGCCTGTGAGACCGTTCGCGCGACGGCACTGGGGGACTGGGCATGACCGACGGGGTGATCGAACAGGCCGCAGAACCTGTCCCGGTGCAGGATCGTCGCGCCGACCGGCCGCTGCCCGGCGGGCGAACCGACACCTATCGCCATCCGCCCCTTGTTCGCGTGAGCCACTGGCTCAATGTCGCGGCGGTGGTGATCCTGATCATGAGCGGGCTCAACATCCTTCTCGCCCATCCGCATCTGGACTGGGGCAAGGATACGAACTGGGGCAATCACTGGGTCGACATTCCGCCCATTCCCAACTGGCTGCTGATCCCCGATCACCGGAACCTGGCCGAGGCGCGGCACTGGCACTTCTTCTTCGCCTGGGTCTTCGTGATCAACGGGCTGATCTATCTGGCCTATGGCTTCCTCTCTCGCCGGTTCAACGGGCGGCTGTGGCCGAGCCGGGAAGATCTGGCCGGCTTCTGGCCCTCGGTGAAGGAACATGCCCGCTTCCACTTCCCCAAGGATGAGGAGGCCCGGAACTACAACGTCATCCAGAAGCTCACCTATGTCTTCATGATCCTGGTCGTGCTTCCCATGATGCTGATCACCGGGCTGTCAATGTCGCCCGGCTTCAACGCGATCGGCGGGATTCTGCTCGACATCATGGGCGGGCGGCAGTCGGCGCGGACACTGCACTTCATCTCGGGCGCGCTGATCGTTGGCTTCATCGTGGTCCACGTCGGGCTCGTGTTCTGGACCGGCTTCGTCAACAACATGCGGGCCATGATCACCGGCTGGTTCGTGCTGGAGCCGTCCACGCCGCAGAGCGAGGACCGGAAGGGAGATCCGTCATGAGCGACGTCGCCTTCAATCGGCGCTCCTGGCTGGCGCGGGCGGGCGCGGCTGTGGGTGTCATGGCTCTGGCCGCCTGCCAGAGAGGCCAGACGATCAGTGAAACCCTTCGCGTATCGGCCGAAGCCCTGACGCGACGCTCACAGCGGCTGCTGATCCCGCGTGAAGCTCTGGCACCCGAGTACCGGCCGCAGGACATCTCGCCCTGGTTCAAGCCCAACGGGTCGATCGATCCAGCGGCTTCGGACTATGTGGCTCTGCGCAATGCGGGCTTTGCCGACTATCGGCTGACGGTTGACGGGCTCGTGGAGCGGCCGCTCAGCCTGTCGCTGGCCGAGTTGCGCGAACGGCCCAGCCGGACCCAGATCACCAAGCACGACTGCGTCGAGGGCTGGACCGCGATCGGTCAGTGGGCCGGGGTACGGCTGGAGACCCTGCTGGACGAGGCGGGCCTGAAGCCTGAGGCGAAGTACATCGTCTTCCACTGCTTCGACGCCCTGACCCAGACCGAGGACGGGCCGCGCTACTATGAGAGCGTCGACCTGGTCGACGCGATGCATCCGCAGACGATCCTCGCCTACGACATGAACGGCGAGACCCTGACGGTGCCACATGGTGCGCCGCTGAGGCTCCGGGTCGAGCGGCAGCTGGGCTACAAACAGGCCAAGTACATCCGTCGGATCGAGGCGGTCGACAGCTTCGAGGCCATGCCCGGGCCAAGAGGCGGCTATTGGCCCGATCGCGGCTACGAGTGGTACGCGGGGATCTGAAACACTTTCTCCTCCCCGTCCGCAGGATGGGTAGGTGGCACGGAGCGCAGCGGAGTGACGGAGGGGGCAAGGCGATGGCCGACGCCAAGAGTTATGAACGCGCACGCGATTTCAGGGCCAACCTCAACCCGCCCGAAGCTCGGCTTTGGCTTAGTCTACGGGGCCGTCGCCTGGACGGCCTGAAATTCCGTCGGCAGCATCCAATCGGGCCATACATTCTCGATTTCTATTGCGCGGCGGCAAAGCTCGCGGTCGAGGTCGATGGGGCGATTCACGATGTCGAAGATCAGATCCGCCATGATCAGCGAAGAACGACCTGGCTGGCGCAGCGGGGCGTTCGGGTGATCCGGCTAAGGCCTGCCGACGTCAAAGATGAAATCGAAGGCGTGCTGGGTTTCATCGGAAGAGTCGCCCTTGCACGACTTGGGACCGAGTCGCCCCCTCCGTCACGGCCCTGAAGGAGGGCCGCGCCACCTCCCCATTCGCGAAGCGAACGGGGAGGAGAAGCGTGTCAGCCCGGCACCAGGCTCATGTCGCGGCGCGCGATGAGCTTGTCGAACTCCGACCAGACGCCGTCGGCGCCGTGCCAGGCGCCTTGCGTGGCGGCCTTGGAGTATTCGGTGGCGCGGGCCTCGAAGAAGTTGGCGTGTTCGACGCCCGACAGCAGCGACTGGAGCCACGGCAGGGGGTTTTCCTTGACGCCATAGAGCTCGGGTAGCTTGAGCTGGCGCAGGCGCCAGTCGGCGATGAAGCGGATGTAGGCCTTGATGTCGTCCGGCGTCATGCCCGAGACCTCGCCGGCCTCAAACGCCAGGTCGATGAACTTGTCTTCCAGCTTCACCACGGTGCGGCAGCACTCGACGATGTCGTCAGCGACGGCCGGGGTGACGCAGCCGGTTTCCTTGTTGAAGGCGTGGTAGAGCTTGATGATGCCGTCGCAGTGCAGGCTCTCGTCGCGCACTGACCAGGACACGATCTGGCCCATGCCCTTCATCTTGTTCTGGCGCGGGAAGTTCATCAGCATCGCGAAGGACGCGAACAGCTGAAGCCCCTCGGTGAAGCCGCCGAACATGGCGAGCGTGCGGGCGATATCGGCCTCGGTCTCGACCCCGAACTGGCCCATGTAGTCGTGCTTGTCCTTCATGGCCTCGTATTCCATGAAGGCCCCGAACTCGCTCTCGGGCATGCCGATGGTCTCGAGCAGCAGGGCATAGGCCGCGATATGGATGGTCTCCATGTTCGCGAACGCCGAGAGCATCATCTTGACCTCGGTCGGTTTGAAGACCCGGCCGTACTTCTCCATGTAGTTGTCGGCGACCTCGATGTCCGACTGGGTGAAGAAGCGGAAGATCTGCGTCAGCAGGTTGCGCTCACGGTCGTTGAGGTTGGCCGCCCAGTCCTTGCAGTCCTCGCCGAGCGGCACTTCCTCGGGCATCCAGTGGACCTGCTGCTGCTTCTTCCACATGTCGAATGCCCACGGATAGCGGAACGGCTTGTAGGCGGCCGAGGGCGTCAGCAGGCCTGCAGTGGCGGGCTTGATCGAGACGTGAGCGTTCATGGCGGGACCGAAGCAACAGGGGTTTGAGAGTGTCTGAGCCATCCAAGCCCAGAATCGTCGTCGACGCTACTTCTAGATGGTTAACGATCCCCAACATCAACATCTTGTGTGCACATGGGGACAACCGGTCGCAGGCATGCGTCATCGCTCTTCCGCTGTGAACAGGATGGGAAAGGCGGGCAGGGCAGCGGGCACTAGCCTCCCGGAACGGGGAGGGAGAGGATTTCGGGCGATCCGTGTTAACCTTTCCGGCGACAGGGCATGGAGACGGCGATGCGGGAGCTTGTGATCTTGGCGGGTCTGGTGGCGTGCGCCATGGCCAGCCCGGCGGCGGCCCAGACCTGGGGCCAGCCCCATTATCGCGCGCCGTCGGTCACCTGGGGACAGCCGCACGGCGGGTGGGGCGGTGGTCCGACGGAGTGGGATGGGCGAGCCTATGCCGTCACGGGCCACGCCGCGACGGGCTATGGACCGGCCTCCCGATACGCGGGTTACGGCGATCCGCGCGCCTATCGAGCACCGGACCGGCACCGATATAGCGGTCACGACCGAGGGGGGCGCTATGGTTACAGCCCCGGCAACCGCTGGACGCGATGGTCCAGCCCTCCGGGCCGGGGGTATCACGACGCCTATGGCTACAACGACGACCGGGCACCGCGGGGTGAGGATCGGTCCCGGCACCGCGCGGCGGACTGCGACTGCGTCGTTTCCCTTTACCTCTACGACCGCTGATCAGGCTTAACGCCAAGGGCGCGAAGATTAACCACATCGGGGACGCCACTCTCGCGCTGCGCGAGCATGTCCAACCGGTCCGAGGTCGGACGTTCTAGGGACATTTCCGTTCGTCTGGAGAGTTCCGCCATGTCCCGACTGTTTTCGACCCTGATCGCCTCGCTGGCCTGTCTGCTGGTCCTTGGGGGCTCTCCCGCGCTCGCGGGGGACCGTTCCGGAGGCGGCGGTCACCCCGGCGGAGGCCATGGGGGCGGCTATGGGGGCGGCGGCCATCCGGGTGGAGGCTGTGGGGGCGGCTGCGGAGGCGGTGGCCACTATGGCGGGAATATCAACGTAAACGTAAACGCCAATGCGAACGCCAACGCCTATGCCTCGGCAGGAGCGGGCGGCGTCATCAACGCCCGGGCCTATGACCTGGGGCAGGTGCGCGGCGGATACGGCGGGCATGGTGGCATGGTCGCCGTCGGCTCGGGCGGCATTGACCTGGGCGGCTACGGCTATGGCGGTGGTTACGGCTATGTCTATGTCAGCGGGCCGGGTTACGGACCGAGCCGCCCGTTTGGCTATACCGTTCACGGCTTCGGCCGGCGCTATGTGACGACGGACCGCTGCGGCGGCTGCCGGCCGCCGCGTCCGCGTCCGTGCAACAGCGTGTGCGACGGCGGATCCGGCCATGGCGGTGGCCATCCGCAGCCGGGCTATGGGCATGGCGCGGTCGTGCAGGCCCCGCCGCAGGTCTATTTCGAGCGCGACCACAGCGCGGCCCATGGCTCCCGCTATTCGTCGTACGAAAGCTACAGCCAGAGCCAGTCGCATGGTGGTGGCTACGCGTATGGGGGTGGTGCGGTGACCGGTGGGCCCCAGTACGCGCCCGCCCCACCGGCCTATCAGGAGCCGATCATCGTTCAGGCCCCGCCCGTGACCTATCAGCCGGCGCCGATCTATTTGGCTCCGCCGGCGGACTACTACGGCGACCTGCCGCCGGGCGACACTGGCGAAGGCCGCCCCTATCGCCAGACGATGCCCTACCTGCAGGAGCCGGGCGAGCGGGGCTGAACCCGCTCAGCCGTCTTCCGTCCGGAGGCGTGAGCGGCTAGGGACTGCCGCCATGACCGACCTGGCCACCCTTGAACTGGATCTGATCAACGCCATCGGCGGCGCGACCACCGTCGCCGACGTCGAGGCCGTACGTGTGAACGCGCTCGGCAAGACCGGAACCATCTCGGGCCTGCTCAAGGGCATGGGGGCGATGAGCCCGGACGAACGGCGCGAGCAGGGTCCCGTCATCAATGGCCTGCGCGACCGCGTGACGGCCGCCATCGTGGCGAAGAAGGCGGAACTGGAAGCCGCCGAACTGGATGCACGCCTGAAGGCCGAGCACTTCGACCTGACCCTGCCGGCCCGGCCGCGCAGGAAGGGCGGGGTTCATCCGACCATGCAGGTGATGGACGAGATGATCGCCGTCTTCGCCGAGATGGGCTTTTCCGTCGCCGAGGGGCCGGACATCGAGGACGACTTCCACAACTTCACGGCCCTGAACTTCCCGCCCAAGCACCCGGCGCGGGAGATGCACGACACCTTCTTCCTGAAGCCCGACCCGGAGACGGGCGAGCGCAAGGTCCTGCGGACCCACACATCGCCGGTTCAGGTGCGCACCATGATGAGCCAGGAGCCGCCGATCCGCATCGTCGCGCCCGGCCGCACTTTTCGTAAGGACTCCGACGCGACCCACACCCCGATGTTCCACCAGATCGAGGGACTGGTGATTGGCCGGGACATCCACATGGGTCATCTGAAAACGACCCTGAAGGACTTCGTCGCGCGGTTCTTCGAACTGGACGACGTGGATGCGCGCTTCCGGCCCCATCACTTCCCCTTCACCGAGCCGTCGGCCGAGATGGACATCCGCTGCGACCGCTCGGGCGGCAAGCTGGTGCTGAACGAAGGCGACGACTGGCTGGAGATCCTGGGCTGCGGAATGGTCCATCCCAATGTGCTCAAGGCCTGCGGTATCGATCCGGACCAGTGGCAGGGCTTTGCCTTCGGCATGGGGGTCGATCGCCTGGCCATGCTGAAATATGGCGTGCCGGACCTGCGCCCCATGTTCGAGGCCGATGTCCGCTGGCTGGCCCACTACGGCTTCTCGGCGTTCGCCGCCCCCAACCCTGCATCCGGTCTCAGCTGAGGCCGCGGAACCTGACCATGACCGACACCGCCCAGAAGACGCCCGGCCCGGCCGACACGCCGGCCAACCGCGCCATCGTTGAACAGACCCATTTCTCCAAGGCGGGGATCTGGCTGCCGCAGTACGCCGTCCTGCACTTCAACGCGGGTGTGACGGTGATCGCGGACAAGGTGTTCGAGGACTGCGTGTTCGAGGGGCCCGGCGTGATGCTGGCCCTGGAGGACAACAGCTTTGATGGCTGCAACTTCGGCGTGGCGGAAATTCCGTCCAGCCTGCTGTGGCGGCCGGTCGGCCCCAAGGTGGTCGGGGCCGTGCCGTTCCGGAACTGCCGCTTCGTGCGGTGCCGCTTCGCCATGATCGGCTTCTCGGGCCACGAGCCCTTCATGGACGCCGTCGCCGGCATTCAATCACGGGGATCGCAATGAACCAGCCGTTCCAGGGGCCCCTTCCGATGATCGGTCTGGGGCGTCGCATGAACCCCGCGACCGACCTGTCCAAGCGCAGCTTCCAGAACGAGGACTTCGCTCTCTATGACCTGTTCGTGCATCACCTGCGCACGGGCCGGACGGTGATCGATGGCCTGACGTTCACCGGCTGCCGCATCGAGGGACCGGCGGTGATGCTGGTTCTGGATGGCACGAACTTCGACTCGACCAACTTCGGCGAGGCCAAGGGTGACATGAGCAATCTGGTGCTGCGGCCCTCGGGGTCGAAAGCCATCGGGACCCTGCCGGTGCGCAACTGCACCTTTGTCGGCTGCGAGTTCTATGCCCTGGGCTTCACCGGCAACGATGCCCTGATCGAACAGCTCCTCGCCATCCCGACCGCCTGACCTCCTTTCGAGCCGACTGACCCATGAAGTTCTCACTGTCCTGGCTGATGGATCACCTCGACACGACGGCCACCGCCGCCGAGGTCGCCGACGCCATGACCATGGCCGGGCTGGAGGTCGAGGAAGTCCACGACCCGGCCGCGGCGCTGGCCCCGTTTACTGTGGCGAAGATCGTCGAGGCGGTGCAGCACCCCAATGCCGACCGGCTGCGCGTGTGCCAGGTCGAGACCGTCGACGGGATGAAGGAGATCGTCTGCGGCGCGCCCAATGCGCGTGTGGGTCTGACGACCATTTACGCGCCGATCGGAGCCTATGTGCCCGGGCTGGGCGTGACGCTGGTCGAGAAGCCGGTGCGCGGCGTGGTGTCGAACGGCATGCTGTGTTCGGCCTCCGAGCTACAGCTGGCCGACGAAAGCGACGGCATCCAGGAACTGCCGCCGGAAATCCCGGTCGGCACGCCGGTGGCGAAGCTGTTCGGGGCGGAGCCCGTTATCGATTTCGAGGTGACGCCGAACCGGCCGGACTGGCTGGGCGTGACCGGCATCGCGCGCGATCTGGCGGCCGCGGGCCTCGGCACGCTGAAGGACTATGAGATCGCGTCGGTGCGCGGCGGATTCCCGTGCCCCATCGCGGTGCGCATCAAGGCACCGGAGCTGTGCCCCGTCTTCGCCGGGCGGCTGATCCGGGGTGTGAAGAACGGGCCGTCGCCCGAGTGGTTGCAGCGGCGGCTGACCTCGATCGGGCTGCGCTCGATCAACCGGCTGGTCGATGTGACCAATCTGATCGCCTATGACCGGGCGCGTCCGCTGCACGTCTATGATGCCGGCAAACTGGTCGGGTCCGAGATGGTGGTGCGTGGTGGACAGACGACCGGGGACACGGGCGAGGCTCTGATCGCCCTGGACGGCAAGACCTATGCGGCGGCGCCGACCGACTGCGTCATCGCCGATGCGGGCGGAGAGCGGGCCGTCGGCCTGGGCGGCGTCATGGGTGGGGAGTCCACCGGCTGCGACGAGGCGACCGTCGATGTCTTCGTCGAGAGCGCCTGGTTCGACCCCATCGCCACGGCCCAGACGGGACGCTCGCTGGGCATCACGTCCGACGCCCAGTACCGGTTCGCGCGCGGGGTCGACCCGGCCTCGGTCGTGCCGGGGCTGGAGCTGGCGACGCGGCTGATCCTGGACCTGTGTGGCGGTGCGCCGTCGGAGATCGTGATCGCGGGTCAGGCCCCGGCGAACCCGGCCGCCTTCGCCTTCGATCCGACCTTTGTGAAACGGCTGTCCGGACTGGACCTGAGCGAGGACCGGATCGCGGACATCCTGACCGCACTGGGCTTCGGAATCGCCCGGGGCGCGCCCTGGACGGTGACGCCGCCGTCGTGGCGCCGCGACGTGGACGGTCCCGCCGATCTGGTCGAGGAGGTCGCCCGGATCCACGGATTCGATCACCTGCCCGACACCCCCCTGCCCGATCAGGGCGCGCCGTCCAACGGTGTGCTGAACCCGCGTCAGGCGCGGATGCGGATCGCGCGACGGGCACTGGCGGCGATGGGCTACGCCGAAGCCGTGACCTGGTCGTTCACGCGCCGGGACATCGCGGCGATGTTCGGCGGAGGCGACGAGCGTCTGGTCGTCGACAACCCGATCGCGTCGGATCTGGACTGCATGCGGCCGTCGGTCCTGCCGAACCTGATCCAGGCGGCGGCGCGCAACGACGCACGCGGGCATGGCGATGTGGCCCTGTTCGAGATCGGGCCGATCTATCTGGGTGACGGCCCGGCCGACCAGAGGACGGTGATCGCCGGCCTGATCAGTCCGCGCGCCGCACGGCACTGGGGCGGGGCGGGCGAGGACGCCCTGTTCGGCCTGAAGGGTGACCTGATGGCCCTGCTGGAGCAGATCGGCGCACCGGTCGCCGCCTTGCAGCTGGCGCAGGGGCAGACCCGCGACTGGTGGCATCCGGGCCGGTCGGCGCGGCTGCAACTGGGGCCCAAGACCGTCATCGCCGAGTTCGGGGCGGTGCATCCGCGCTCGCTGAAGGCGCTGGACGCCGATGGCCCGATGCTGGCCTTCGAGATCGTGCTGGACACCGTACCGGAGCCCAAGGCCCGGCCGACCAAGGCCCGGGGATCCGCCGACCTGCCCAACCTGATGCCTCTGACCCGGGACTTCGCCTTCGTGGTCGAGGACAGCCGGGCGGCGGGCGATCTGGTCCGCGCGGCGGCCGGGGCGGACAAGGCCCTGATCACGGACGTGCGGGTGTTCGACGTCTATCGCGGAGCCGGTGTACCGGAGGGTTCGAAGTCCATTGCGCTGGAAGTCGTCATCCAGCCGCGCGAGGCGACCTTGACCGAAGCCGATATCGAGGGTCTGTCTGGGCGTGTCGTCGCCGCTGCCGAAAAGCTCGGGGCGCGGCTGAGAAGTTAGGCTCGGGGGTAATCATGGGCATCAAGCCAAAGATCGAGACCGCGTTCGAGCGGGCGCTGTTCCGCTCGCGCTG
>JADCBH010000311.1 GCA_020253595.1 Brevundimonas sp. | reverse complement strand
GGGTGGCAAACGAAGAAAACGCGGCCCGACGGTCTCCCGAGGCGCCCGTTCTGGTCGAGAAAGTCTGATCTCCGTCACGTTTGGCGGCTAGAGGATCAGAAGACTACCGCAGCGGCCCGTCGCTCCGTCCGGGCCGCTGATGTTTTTGACGACGGGCGCTCAAACCAAAGGGAAACCCTTGCAATGAACGCTCCCGTTCAGTCCAACCAGAAGGCCCAGCTGCTCCAGAACACCGTGGAGCACATCGACATCACCAGCTTTGACGCGCGTCCGATCATCGATTCGATGCGCAAGATGTCGTTCTCCAGCCGAGACACCGCACGTGCCGCCGACATCTTCTCGATGGCCATCGAGGACAAAGACTGCTCGCCCTGGCTGATCCTGGCGGGCTCCACCTCGGCCGGCGGCTGCATGCATGTGTACCGCGACATGGTGAAGTTCGGCATGATCGACGCCGTGGTCGCCACCGGCGCGTCCATCGTCGACATGGATTTCTTCGAGGCGCTCGGCTTCAAGCACTATCAGGCGGCCGGCCCGGTCGACGACAATGTGCTGCGCGACAACTACATCGACCGCATCTACGACACCTACATCGACGAGGAAGAGCTCCAGGCCTGCGACCACACCATCCTGGAGATCGCCAACCGGCTGGAGCCGCGCGGCTATTCGTCCCGCGAGTTCATCTGGGAGATGGGCAAGTGGCTGTCGGAAGGAAACGCCAAGAAGGAAGGCAGCCTGATCCAGACCGCCTATGAGATGGGCGTGCCGATCTTCTGCCCGGCCTTCGTCGACTCCTCGGCCGGCTTCGGCCTGGTCAAGCACCAGAAGGAGCGGGCCGCCGCCGGCCAGCCCTATATGATGCTGGACGCCATCGCCGACTTCCGCGAGCTGACCGACATCAAGATCGCGGCGGGCACCACCGGTCTGTTCATGGTCGGCGGCGGGGTTCCCAAGAACTTCGCCCAGGACACCGTCGTCTGCGCCGAGATCCTCGGCGTCGAAGCCGACATGCACAAATACGCGGTCCAGATCACGGTCGCCGACGTCCGCGACGGGGCCTGCTCGTCCTCGACGCTCAAGGAAGCCGCCTCGTGGGGCAAGGTCTCGACCACCTATGAGCAGATGGTTTTCGCCGAGGCGACGACCGTGGTGCCGCTGATCGGCTCGGACGCCTATCACCGCGGTGCCTGGAAGGCCCGCGAGCCGCGCCGCTGGCAGAAGCTGTTCGAGACGGCGGCGTAAATCGTCGCTCAAGCAGCGAGCGTCCGCGACGCGAGCGTTAGCGAAAACAGACTACAGGCCCCCGTGCGTTTCGGCGCACGGGGGCTGCCCTAGATCGCCGCCATCGTGCCGGCGTTGATGGCGATGCGGCCCAGCAAGCCCTTGACGATCAGGTCCAGCGGCTGGCCTTCGCGATAGTCGGCTGCGGCGACGAAGTTGACCCGGTCCTCGGAGATCAGGCCGTAGATCTTCTCCTGGTCGCGCTCGGAGTTTCGCGGGTCATAGACGGCGATAGAGAAGCCGCCCTTGGTGTGCATCATCTTCATGGTCGGCACGTCGGTGTCGCCATCGCCCAGGAAGATCATCCGCTCGAACGGCACAGCGCGCGCATCGTCGGGCACGAAGCGATTGATGCGCTCGTGGTCCCAGTGGTTCAGCACCCCCTTGTTGATGCGGAACAGGTACTGGGTCTTGGTCGTGTAGTTCACGCCGACCGCCGGCCAGATGGCCACGCCGTGGTCGTCATAGGCGAACTTGGACGCAAAGACGTGCCGGAAGGCCGGGCGGATCGGGCAGCCGTCGATCATCTCCTCCAGCCCGGCCGAGATGATGTAGTGCTCGATCTCCAGGCCGTATTTCCGGCCAATCTCGTCGATCCGCTCGAACCAGCCCTTGCCCGTCAGGTCGGACTTCAGGCCGTCGAACAGCTTGACGTCCTCGCCGTGCTCCTTGAGCAACTGTTTGGTCACCGGCCGACCGTTCTCGCGGGCCCTCTGCAACATCAGCTGCATATACATCAGGATGTTGTCGCCATCGGCCGACTTGGTCAGGCGATCGGCCTCGCCCCAGAAGTCGCCAACGCCCATCCCGACCGAAGGGATGAAGGTCACCTCCTGCATGTTGCCCCGGGCCAACGTGCCGTCGAAGTCGTAGATCAGGGCAGTCTTGAGGAGGTCGGCCATGGGGCCTCCGTTGTCGGACGGGTAGGGATTGGGAATTAGGGATTAGGGATTAGGGCCGCCGCGCTCAAGCCGATCGCAGGTCACGCATCATCCCGGGGGACCGAGAGGCCCTCACTCCCCAATCCCTACCCCCGCGCCATCACGCGACGGATCAGTTCGGCCGAGGGCTCCGGGCCAAGGTCGTGGGCCAGGGCCGAGCGGAACTGGCCGTCCGGCCCCATCAGATAGACCGTCAGGGAGTGGTTCATCGTATAGTCCTGGTCCTCGCCGACCTTCTCGTAGAAGGCGCGATAGGCGCGGGCGGCAGCGGCGACCTGTTCGTCGGTCCCGGTCAGGCCGATCACGCCCGGCGGGAATCCATCCGACGTAAGATAGTCCTTGAGCGCCTGGGGCGTATCGCGCGCCGGATCCACCGTGATGAAGACGATCTGCAGGTCGTCGGCCGTGCCGCCCAACTGGTTGCGGGTCGCCTCGAGCGCGGTCAGCGTCGTGGGGCAGAAATCCGGGCAGTAGGTGAAGCCGAAGAAGACCAGGCTCCACTTTCCGTTCAGCAGGGTCTGATCGACCGTCTGGCCGTCCTGGTTGACCAGCTGGAAGGGGCCGCCGACGCTGGGCTGGCCCGTCGCGGTTCCCTCAGAGAACGCGCTGGCGCGCTCGCGCCCGGTCACGACGACCACGGTCACGGTGGCAAGTGCGGCAGCGATGGCGATGCAGGCACCGGCGAACAGCAGGATGGAACGGCGTGGCATCGTGTCTCCGGACGAAGGGGCCGACAGAAGCAGGGCGGCGGTCTATAGACCGGTCGTGAGTTCTAGCGAAGCCAGCCTCTCGTCGCAGCCGCTTGTCGCCCCCGGCGGCCGGCCCGGCTTGCCGCGCCGCAGCCGTGGCCTGAGCCTGCGCACCCTGATCATCCTGCGCTGGTTGGCCATCGCCGGTCAGACGGCGACGGTGATCGTTCTGGTCGTCGGCCTGCACTTTCCCCTGCCCCTGTGGGAGTGCCTGGCCGTCATCTTCGCCAGCGTGGTCGTCAACCTGATGGCCATGGCGCGGTTGCGGCAGGTGGACGGCCGCCTGCCCGATGGGCGGCTGACGGCCATCCATCTTGGTTTCGACATCCTGCAGCTGACGGCCCTGCTGGCCTTCACCGGCGGGCTGGAGAATCCCTTCTGCCTGCTTTTGGTCGCACCTGTGACCGTGGCGGCGGCTTCGCTGCCGGGCCGTCAGGCCCTGTTTCTTGGCCTGCTGGTGCTGATCGCGACCATCGCCCTGTTCTTCTGGTCCATGCCCCTGCCCTGGCAGGCGGGGACCAAGCTGGAGCTGCCGGCGCTCTATCGTTTCGGTATCGGCCTGGCGCTGATCACCGGGGTGGTCTTCACCGCGGCCTATGCCTGGCGCGTGGCAGCGGACGCCGAGACGCTGGAGCTGGCGCTGGCGACGACCCAGGACGTTCTGCAGCGCGAGCAGAGGCTGGCGGCGCTGGGTGGTCTTGCGGCGGCTGCGGCGCACGAACTGGGCACGCCGCTGGCGACGATCCAGGTCGTGGCCAAGGAGTTGCTGCGGGCATCGCCGCCTGACAGCCCTGTGGCTGAGGACGCCCGGCTGCTTCTGGCCCAGGCCGACCGCTGTCGTGATATTCTCAAGCGCCTGTCGACCCGTCCCGAGGACGGGGACCAGCTCTATGTCGAAATCGGTCTGAAGGCTCTTCTGAACGAAGTGGTCGAGCCCCACGAGGGGTTCGATATCGCCATCACGGTCTCGGTCGAGACGCCGCCCGGCGTGCCCGAGCCTCACGTGAAGCGTTTTGCCGAGGTCGTGCATGGCCTGTCCGCCATCGTCGAGAATGCTGCGGACTTCGCCGCCAGCTCGGTGCGCGTGGAGGCTCGCGCAGGGGAGCGCTGGATCACCATCACCGTGCTGGACGACGGCCCGGGCTTCTCACCCGACATCCTGCCCCGGCTGGGCGAGCCCTATGTGACGTCCAGGCCGAACAGCAAGGCGCGTCAGGCCGTGGCCAAGCAGCTGGCTGCGGCCCGCGACGCCAGCCGATCCGCCAAGAAGGGCCGTCCGGTCGTGGCCCCGCCGCTCGCCGAGATCGCCCCCAGCCAGGGCGGCATGGGTCTGGGCTTCTTCATCGCCCGCACCCTTCTGGAGCGGACCGGAGGACAGGTGGCGGTCGGCCATGGCGACGGTGGGCCCGGAGGCAATCGCGGCGCGAGGGTCACGATCCGATGGCCGCGCGAGGCGCTCGAAGTGTGATACACTTTCCGAAGGCGACGCATCGCCGCACCGCTTGAAATCGTTCGGGTTACCGCCGATTTCGACGGCAAGGGAGAACTCCGTCATGGCCATCGCCGCCGCCACTCCGTCCGTCGAAGAGCGCATCGCCGCCCTTGATGATCGCTCGCTGCTGCTTCTGGATGATGATCAGGCGCTTAGGACCCGGCTTGGCCGCGCACTGGAATCGCGCGGGTTCGAGGTCACGACGGTGTCCTCCGTCGGCGAGGCGACCGAAGCGCTGCGCGCCCGGCAGCCGGCCTTTGCCGTGCTCGACATGCGGCTGGAGGACGGCAATGGCCTCAAGGTCGTCGAGGCGATCCGCGAACGCCGTGACGACGCGCGCATCGTCATGCTGACCGGCTATGGGGCCATCGCCACGGCGGTTGCGGCGGTAAAGGCCGGCGCGGTCGACTATCTGTCCAAGCCCGCTGACGCCGATGACGTGGTCAAGGCGCTGCTTGCCACCGGGGATGCGCCCGAACCGCCCGAGAATCCCATGAGCGCGGACCGCGTGCGCTGGGAGCACATCCAGCGGGTCTATGAGCTGTGCGACCACAATGTTTCAGAGACCGCGCGTCGCCTGGGCATGCACCGCCGCACGCTTCAGCGCATTCTGGCCAAACGGGCTCCGCGCTAGGAACGACACCACGCCGCGCTTTGCCCCCGCCGTCCGTTCCGCTAGTCAGGGCGGAACGATAAGAGGAAGCGGCGGCGATGAAGGTTCTGGTTCTGGGCGGCGATGGCTTTTGTGGCTGGCCGACGGCTTTGCATCTTTCAGCGCGTGGCTGGGACGTTGTCATCGTCGACAATCTCAGCCGGCGAAACATCGACAATGAACTGGAAGTCCAGTCCCTGACCCCGATCCGCCCGATCGGCGAGCGCATCGCGACGTGGAAAGAGGTCTCGAACCGCGACATGGGCTTCGTCAACATGACGGTCGGCAAGGAATTCGACCGCCTGGTCGATCTGATCCGCACAGAACGCCCCGACAGCGTCGTCCACTTCGCCGAACAACGGGCCGCGCCCTATTCGATGAAGTCCGCGCGGCACAAGCTCTACACCGTCGACAACAACCTGAACGCCACCAACCACCTGCTGGCCGCCATCGTCGAGAGCGGGCTGGATGTCCATCTGGCCCACCTGGGGACGATGGGAGTCTATGGCTATACGACCGCCGGCCTGCGGATCCCCGAAGGCTATCTGAAGGTCACGGTCGACACCGACTTCGGCCCGGCCGAGCAGGAGATCCTGTTCCCGCCGAACCCGGGCTCGATCTATCACATGACCAAGACGCAGGACGCGCTGCTGTTCCAGTTCTACGCCAAGAACGACCAGCTACGGATCACCGACCTGCATCAGGGCATTGTCTGGGGGGCCCAGACCGAGGAGACCCGTCAGGACGAGCGCCTGATCAACCGCTTCGACTATGACGGTGACTACGGCACGGTGCTGAACCGGTTCCTGATGCAGGCGGCGGTCGGCTATCCGCTGACCGTGCACGGCTCGGGCGGCCAGACGCGGGCCTTCATCCACATCCAGGACACGGTGCGCTGCGTCGAACTGGCGCTGAAGAACCCGCCGACGCGCGGCGATCGCGTCAAGATCCTCAACCAAATGACCGAGAGCCGCCGCGTGCGCGATCTGGCTCAGATGGTCGCCGGCATGACGGGTGCCGAGGTCCACAACGTGCCCAACCCGCGTCAGGAGGCCGACGAGAACGAACTCGTCGTCGCAAACGACCAGTTCCGGGATCTGGGGCTGAAACCAATCACCCTTGCCGAAGGCCTGATGACGGATGTGACCGAGATCGCGCGCCGTTATGCGGACCGGGCTGACCGGACGAAGATCCCGTGTGTTTCCGCCTGGAACGCCGGACGGGCCCGGGCGCTGGAGGCCGAGCCGTTGCGCGCGATCGACGCCGGTTCGTCCCAGGCTGCGCCCGCCCGCGTCCAGGCGCGCTGACTGCAAGCGTGACCGGGTCGCTCCTCGTCTTCGGAGGCGGCTACGTGGGACGCCGCGCGGCGATTGAGGCCGCCCGGCAGGGCATGGGCGCAGTCGCGACCTCGCGCGATGTCGGGCGGCGCGAGGCATTCCAGGCGCAGGGCATCGGTGGCCTCGACCCCACCGATGAAGCTGCGCTTCAGGCCGCCGTTTCGAAAGCGTCGGCAATCCTGATCACGGCACCGCCGGAGGCGTCAGGGTGTCCGGGGTTGAAGGCCCTGATCCCGGCGATCACCGCGGCCGGCGCCTTTCCCGACTGGATCGGCTATGTGTCCTCGACCGCCGTCTATGGCGACCGCGACGGTGGCTGGGCCTTCGAGGACGATGAGCTGAATGCCTCGTCGCTGGAGGGTGCGCGCCGCGTCCGGGCCGAGGCCGACTGGCTGGACGCGGGTCGCGGCATGGGACTGACGGTGCAGGTGTTTCGCCTGCCCGGCATTTATGGCCCGGGGCGGTCGGTTGTGGATCGCCTGAGGGACGGTACGGCGCGGCTGGTCCGCAAGCCGGGTCAGATCTTCAACCGCATTCATGTGGCCGATGCGGTCTCTGGCCTGTTCGCCTCTATCGCGCGCCCCAACCCCGGACGAGCCTATACGCTCGCCGATGATGAGCCCGCACCGGCCGACGTCGTCATGGAATGGGCGGCCGACCGCATGGGCCTGCCCAAGCCGACTGAGGTGTGCTGGACCGACCCCTCGGTGTCGGATGCCATGCGGCGGTTCTATCTGGACTCCAAACGCCTCTCGAACGCGCGGGCCAAGGCGGAGTTGGCCTGGCGGCCCGCCTATCCGAGCTGGCGCGAGGGGATCGCCGCGATCCTGGCGGCAAGCGGGGTCTGAGAGTCTGCGTCCCTCTCCCATAGGGAGAGGGAAAACTGCGCGCTGTTTTTCCCAATCATCCAAACTGGCCCGGATTCTTCCAAGGAATCCAACGCTCGTGTCGATTTTCACGCGTTGAGCTCGCCCTCATTGAGTACGGCCGTAGACTTTCTCCCGGTTCCGTCGCTTGGGAAGGGCGCAAGGCCTTGCGAGCTTGCTGCGGCGGAAGCGGTTGGAGCGGGAGCTCCGGTTCCGTTTGCCAGGGGCCTTTGCCTCGGGAGCCATCGGAGACCGGGGTAGCGTGGGCTGTCAGCCGTTCGGAATGAGGGTCCCGGGCTCAAGCAGCGAGGGACCGCGTCCCGAGCGGTAGCCCACCAACAAGGCGGCGAGCAGACAACTCGCC
>JADCBH010000310.1 GCA_020253595.1 Brevundimonas sp. | reverse complement strand
CACCAGACCCAGCCGGACGATGCCCAGCCACGAAAGGCCGCTTTCCTGGCCGCGTTCCATCATGATCCTCCCGACAGGCTCGAAACCGCGAAGGCCGAGACCATCATGCCGATGACGTACAAAGTGGTGCCCGTGGCGTTGTACCAGGGCGTCAGATCCTTCGGCCGGCCCAGCAGCCGAACCATGCAGCCGATCTGGGCCGCCAGAAGAACGCCGACCGCCAGGCCGTGCCAGGGTCGATCCCAGACCAGGAACAGCAAGAACACCACGACGACCTGTGGTGCCGCCATGGCGACGCAGGCGATGCGCGCGGCCCGGTCCTCGCCCAGGACCGCCGGCAAGGACCGAAGTCCCATGGCCCGATCCCCCTCCACGGCCTTGAAGTCGTTCAGCACCATGATGCCGTAGGCACCGAGGCTGTAGAGCCCGGCGAGGATCAGCACGGGCAGACCCGGCAAGGCCCCCGCCATCACGGCGGCCCCTGTGAACCAGGTCAGCCCCTCATAGGACAGGGCGACGGCCAGCGGTCCGGCGACACCCGACACCTTGAGCCGCAGGGGCGGCGCGGAATAGGCCCAGGCCAGCACCAGCCCCAAGGCCGTTGCCGCCAGAACCCACGGTCCGGTCAGGGCGGCCACGACCAGCGACAGGCCCGTCCAGACGATGGCGATCCAGAGCCCCCAGCGCCCGGGGATACGTCCCGACGGAATGGGCCGATGGGGCTCGTTGATGGCATCGACGTGGCGGTCGAACCAGTCGTTAACGGCCTGGCTGGTGGCGCAGACGAGCGGGCCGGTCAGGGCGACGCCTGCGATCAGGAAAAGCCAGCGGCCCTCGAACGAGGCTCCGGACGAGACCACCCCGCACAGGAAGGCCCACATGGGCGGAAACCAGGTGATCGGCTTGAACAGCTCGAGCACAGCGGCCGGAGACGGCGCGGAAGGCGACGGCGCGGGAAGCGTCCTGTCCATACCCGACGGTAGGATTGGACAAGGTCAAGTGTCAACTTGATTGGACACTCGCCGGCAGAAAAGCAGGGAGTTGGAGTCTGGAAAAACAGACTCCACTTTCTCCAATCGCAACCGTGTCAGTTTCGGCTGATGCATCCCTGTGCCCAGCTCTCGCTGGCCCGTTCAACGAGGCTAGCCGACGCCTGCGTCAAAATCGGTCGCAGATCAGTCGTCGAGATCGCCCAGGCCATAGCGGCGCAGCTTGGAGTAGAGGCTCTGGCGGCTGAGACCCAGCACGTCCGCCGCCGAGGCGCGGTTGTCCTGGGTCAGGGTCAGCGCCGCCTCGATGCACATCTTTTCGATCAGATCGGTCGACTCGCGCACGATCTCCTTCATCGGCACCCGACCGATCAGCTGGGTCAGCTGCTCGACGGATCGCGCCGTCGCCCCGAGGCCCGCCGGGGTCGCGCTGTCGGTGACAGCCATGCGGCGTGAAACGTTGCGGATGCTGAAGCCATAGGTCGGCCGCACCTCATCGGGGACCACGACGGCGGACACCTCAACCTCTTCCGGGTCGCCGAAGCCGGAACGGATCACGGTCGCGAAATTGCGCAGCGACCCGTGCTCCTTCAGCTGGCCCATCATGATCTTCAGATCGATCTGCGGCCGACCCAGGAAGCGGTCGAGCAGCAGGTGCAAAGCCTCTTCGCGGCTCGCCAGGTGGGTCAGCTCCAGGAAGGCCGGATTGGCTGTCAGGATGCGCAGGTCCGTGTCAGTGACCACAAAGGCATCCGGGATCCGCGCCAGAACCGCCGTCAGGGCGGCATTTGGATCGGCCACCGGAGCCAGGGCCTCGGGGGTCAGCCGCACCAGAAGCGAGGCGGCCCGGTCGTGACGATACAGCGAGGCCGACAGCAGGCAGGTCGCTCCACCCGTCAGCCGCACGGGCGAGCCCGCGCCCCCGGCCGCGCTGTTGGCGGAGGAGAGCAGTTCCTCGGCGTCGGCGAAACTGGAGGCGTGCAACAGGGTGGTGAAGGGCTGGCCGATGACGGCCGACGGGTCCCGTCCGGTCACCTTCTTGACCGCCGGGTTCGCTTCCCGAATGCGGCGGCTCGCGCCGTCGAGAATGAGAACGGCCTCCGAGGCGCTCTGAAACAGCAGACGGTATCTCTGTTCGGCCTGGCGCAGACGCAGGTAGTCGCGTTCGACCGATTGCTGCACCTGAAGCAGCCGTTGCTGCAGGATGGCGGAGGCCTGCAGGTCGCGACCGATGACGATGACCCGACCATCGTCCCCGGCGGACAGGGCGAAATAGCGAACCGGGATATCAGTGCCATCGTCCGAGGGATGATTGACCTGACGCCAGCGCGACGCCTGACCACTGAAGGCGGCGTGGAGCATCTCGGCCACCTTGCCCTTGCTCTCGTCGGTGACCGTGTCGATCCAGGGCTGGTTCAGCCAGTCGCCAATACCATGGCCCGCCAGGTCGTCGCTCGACACCGAGACATCGCGGATCACGCCGTTGCGGTCGAGAATCAGGGCCACATCGCTGGCAGCGGCGACGAGTCCCGCCGCCGCATCTGCTCCTAGCCCGCCGAACGCCTGGTCAGGCTCTCGAAACGGGATGTCT
>JADCBH010000031.1 GCA_020253595.1 Brevundimonas sp. | reverse complement strand
GCGGCGGTCGATGCGGCGGACAAGACGGCCGCTTATCGTAACTGGCTGGGACTGATGAGGGGCGATCTGAGCGCCAGCTTCCAGAAGGGTGGCCGCACGCTGGAACGGACGCTGGAGGCCGACAAGACCTACACCGCCGATGACGGCTCGACCCGGACGCTGAAGGGCCGCTCCCTGTTGTTCGTTCGCAATGTCGGCCACCTGATGACCAATCCGGCCGTTCACCTGCCCGATGGATCCGAGGCGTTCGAGGGCATCCTCGATGCCATCGTGACATCGCTGATCGGCCTCTATGACCTGAGGGGGCTCGGCCGGTTCAGGAACTCGCCGGCTGGGTCCATCTATATCGTCAAGCCGAAGATGCATGGCCCGGACGAAGCCGCGTTCACCAACCGGCTGTTCGACGCCGTCGAGGATCTTCTCGGGCTGGAGCGGTACTCGATCAAGGTCGGGGTGATGGACGAGGAGCGGCGTACCTCGGCGAACCTGGCGGCCTGTATCCATGCGGTGAAAGACCGGATCGTCTTCATCAACACCGGCTTCCTGGATCGGACTGGCGACGAAATCCACACAGTCATGCGGGCCGGCCCGGTGGTGAGGAAGGCCGACATCAAGGCCTCGAAGTGGATCGCGGCCTATGAGACGAGGAACGTCGCCATCGGCCTGGCGTGCGGCCTGTCCGGGCGGGCTCAAATCGGCAAGGGCATGTGGGCGGCACCCGACCGCATGGCTGACATGCTGGAGCAGAAGATCGGGCACCCAAGGACCGGAGCCAACACCGCCTGGACGCCCAGCCCGACGGCGGCGACGCTGCACGCCATGCACTACCATGCGGTCGATGTCTTCGCCGTCCAGAAGGACGTGGCCCAACGCCCGACGCCGGGTCTTGAGGACCTGCTGACGCCGCCTCTGGCTCACGGAGCGAACTGGTCCGAGCAGGAAGTGGCCGACGAGCTCGATAACAACGCCCAGGGCATTCTGGGATACGTCGTACGCTGGATCGATCAGGGCGTCGGGTGTTCCAAGGTGCCAGACATCCATGACGTCGGCCTGATGGAGGATCGGGCGACGTTGAGGATTTCATCCCAGCATATCGCGAACTGGCTGCTGCACGGCGTCTGTACGGCCGAACAGGTCGAGGCCGCGTTCCGACGGATGGCCGCCAAGGTGGATGCCCAGAACGCGGGCGATCCGCTCTATCGGCCCATGGCTGCGAACCCGGAGGGGTCTCTAGCCTATCAGGCGGCGCGCGCTTTGGTCTTCCAAGGGGAGGATCAGCCCAACGGATACACCGAGCCGCTTCTTCACGCTTTCCGGCGACAGGTGAAGGGCAGCTGACGCCTTGTCCTCGCCGCGATCACGGCAGAAAGTCTAGGCGGAGGAGCCCATGGCCAATGCCCTTTTCCGTACGACCGCTGCGCTCGCCGGAGTTCTGCTCGTGACCGCCTGTGCGTCACCGCCGGCTGCGTCGGAACCCCAGGAACGTCCCCTCGCTGTCGACCAGGTCGCCGGGGTCTGGGCCGTCTCTGAGGTTGGAGGTGGAGCACGATGTCAGCTTTCGCTCTCAAACCTGATCATCGACGGTGTTCGCCCGGTTCTGGCCGAGCGCTGCAACCTTGCGGCTGCCATGGAGGCGAAATCCTGGCGGGCGACGGTCGATGGTTTCGAGCTCCTCACGATCGATGGAAATGCCGTCATGGCCTTCCGTCGCACCGGGGAGGATGCCTTCGAAGAGGTCGGCCGTCGGTACCTCATGACCCGCGCGCCCATTTCCTGACGCATTTGTAACTTGCGGCCCTCGGTCGGCCGTGACAAGTCTCCTTGACCTAGCAGGGGACTATCAGATGCTGTCGGTGAAGAATCTCGTCCACGTTTACGGCAACGGCACCCGAGCGCTGGACGATGTGACGCTCAACGTTCCGACCGGAATGTTCGGACTTCTTGGGCCTAACGGCGCGGGCAAGTCGACGCTGATGCGCTCGATCGCCACCCTGCAGACACCGACATCGGGTTCCATCGATTTCGACGGCATCGACGCGATCGCCGAGCCCGAGAAGCTGCGTCGTACCCTGGGCTATCTCCCCCAGGACTTCGGCGTCTATCCGCGCGTTTCCGCCTACGACATGCTTGATCATATGGCGGTGCTGAAGGGCATCGCCGGCGGCAAGGAACGCAAGGAGACGGTCGACAGCCTGCTGAATCAGGTGAACCTGTGGTCCGTACGGAAGAAAGCGCTGGCTGGATTTTCGGGTGGCATGCGCCAGCGGTTCGGCATCGCCCAGGCGCTGATCGGCAAACCCAAGCTGATCATCGTCGATGAGCCCACGGCCGGCCTCGATCCGGAAGAGCGCAACCGCTTCCTGAACCTGCTGGCGGAGATCGCCGACAACGTCGTGATCATCCTGTCGACACACATCGTCGAGGACGTCGCCGACCTGTGCCCCAGGATGGCGGTGCTGGCCGGCGGGAAGATCCAGCTGGAAGGCGCGCCCGCTGAACTGATGGAGCGCCTGAACGGCCGGGTTTGGAAAAAGACGATCGACAAGGACGCGCTGGAGGACCACCGCGCCAAGCACGAGGTCATCTCGACCCGACTGTTTGCGGGCCGGACCGTGATCCACGTGCTGTCGGATGACCGCCCGGGTGAGGGCTTTGAACCGGTCCCCGGTGGTCTGGAAGACGTCTACTTCTCGACCCTGTCGGCATCCCGCAAGGCGGCGGCCTGAACCATGTTCGCAAAGATCGCCGCCTTTGAATTCCGCTACCAGCTGCGCCAGCCGGCCTTCTGGGTCATTGGAATCGTCTTCGCCCTGTTCAGCTTCGGCCTCGTTGCCGCCTCGGACAACATCTCGATCGGAGGTGGGGGCAATGTGAACGTCAATGCGCCCTATGCGCTGGCGCAGGCGAACACCATCTTCGCCATCCTGTTCATGCTGGCGACCACGGCCATCGTGGCCAACGTCGTGGCGCGTGACGCCACGACGGGCTTTGGTCCGATGATCCAGGCCAGCCAGGCGACAAAGTTCGACTATCTGTACGGCCGCTTTGTCGGGGCGTTCGGAGCGGTTGCGCTCTGCTTCCTCAGCGTCTCGATAGGGACCATCGTCGGCACCTTCATGCCCTGGGTTGACCAGGAAACGATCGGACCGTTCCGGCCGGGCGACTATGCCTGGTCCTACCTGGTGATGGGCCTGCCGGGGGTGTTCCTGACCTCGGCGCTGTTCTTTGCGCTCGCGACCGTCACCCGTTCGATGATGGCGACCTATGTCGGCGTGGTCGCGGTCTTCATCCTCTATATCAGCCTGACGTCAGCGCTGGCCCGTCCGGAGTTTGAGGATATCCTTGCCTGGCTGGAGCCCTTTGGTGCTTCTGCCTACGGTCTGGTGACGCGCTACTGGACGCCGATCGAGCGCAACACGCTGAACCCGGCGCTGGAAGGGGTCTTCCTCTACAATCGCCTGCTCTGGACCGGTGTCGGGCTTGTGTTCCTGGCGGCCGCCTACTTCCTCTATCGGCCGGCGGCGCGAGGCGCCAAGGCGTCCAAGCAGGACAAGCTGCGCGCGCTGGCCGAGAAGGCTCCGGCGACCACGGCTCAGGGAACAGCGCTTCCGGTCCCCAGCTACGGCTTCGCCTCGGGTTGGGCTCAGTTGAGCCGCCGGACCGGCTTTGAGATGGGGCTGATCTTCAAGAGCCCGGCGTTTCTCGTGCTCCTGGTTCTCGGTGCCTTTCAGGGCGTTGGCACCCTGCTGTTCGCCGGTGAGGTCTATGGGGCACCCGTTTATCTGGTGACGCGCCTGGTTATCGAGCTGCTGACGGGGGCTTTCGGCCTCGTGGCGATCATTGTGGCGATCTACTACGCGGGCGAGCTGGTCTGGCGCGACCGCGAGCGGCGCACTCACGAGATTATCGATGCCACGCCGTCACCGGACTGGACCTTCCTGGTTCCCAAGACCCTGTCGCTGATCCTGGTTCTGGGATCGATCCTGGTGGTGGGAATGCTCACCGGCATGGCCATCCAGACCTACAAGGGCGGTGTCGACTACGAGATCGGCAAGTACATTCTGTGGTTCCTGCTGCCCGGGACGCTGAACTTCGCCTTCATCGCGGTGCTCGCGATCGTTGTGCAGGCCCTGTCGCCGAACAAGTTCATCGGTTGGGCCATCATGGTGGTCTATCTGGTCAGCACCATCGTTCTCGGCAACCTGGGCTTCGACCATGTCCTTTACCGCTATGGCAGCGGGGTCGGCTTGCCTCTGTCCGACATGAACGGAACCGGCGACTTCCAGACCTTCTCCAACTGGATCGACGCCTACTGGAGCGCGTTTGCGGTCATCCTGCTGGTCATCGCCTACGCCTTGTGGCGGCGCGGGACGGAGACCCGGCTTCTGCCGCGCCTGCGCCGCATGCCGCGTCGACTGGCGGGACCCGCCGGCGCGATCATGGCGGTCGCCGCCGTGGCTTTCGTCGGCCTTGGCGGATTCATCTTCTACAACACCAATGTGCTCAACGAGTACCAGACGTCGGACCAGCAGGAGCGTCTCCAGGCCGACTACGAGAAGACTCTGCTGCGCTTCGAGGATACGCCCCAGCCGTCAACGGTCAGCGTGACCTATGTCATGGACCTCGACCCTCACGCTCCGCGTCTGGTCACGGATGGGACCTATGTCGTCGAGAACCGGACGGGCGAGCCTCTGTCCGAGATGCATCTCCGTTGGCTGCCGGACCTGCAGGTCACGCGGATGGAGGTCGAGGGCGCGTCTCTCGCCCGCGAGTGGCCCGAGTTCGACTATCGCATCTATCGCTTCGCCACTCCGATGGCACCCGGCGAGCGGCGCACAGTCCGTTTTGAGACAGTGTTCGAGCAGCGAGGTTTCCGCAACAGCGGCAACACGACCCGGCTCGTCGACAACGGCACGTTTGTGAACAACTCCGAGTTCGCGCCCAGCATCGGCATGAGCCGCGATGGCCTGCTGCGTGACCGGACCACACGCCGCAAGTACGGCCTGCCGGCGGAGCTGCGCCAGGCGAGGCTTGAGGACACGTCTGCCCAGGGGCGGAACTATGTCGGTGCCGACTGGGTTCGTTCGGACATCACGATCACCACTGTTGCGGACCAGACGCCGATCGCGCCGGGTTACAAGGTGTCAGATGTGACCCAGAACGGTCGTCGGACGGCCCGTTTCGTCACCGAGGCCCCAATCCTGAACTTCCTGTCGGTGCAGTCGGCCCGCTACGAGGTCGAGCGCGAAGTGCACGACGGGATTGAGCTGGCGGTCTACCACCAGCCCGGACATGAGCGGAACGTGCCGCGGATGCTCGCGGCTCTGAGGACGGGGCTGGACTACTTCCAGGCCAACTTCAGCCCGTATCAGTTCCGGCAGGTGCGGATCATCGAGTTCCCGGCCTATGAGCAGTTCGCCCAGGCCTTTGCCAACACCATCCCCTACTCCGAAGGGCTCGGCTTCATCGCCGACTTCCGCGACCCGGAGAAGATCGACTACGTCACCTACATCACTGCCCATGAGCTTGGGCACCAGTGGTGGGCGCACCAGGTGGTCAGCGCTGACTCGCAAGGGTCGACGACCCTGACCGAGACGCTGGCGCAATACTCGGCGCTGATGGTGATGAAGGAGACCTATGGGGCCGATCAGATCCGCCGGTTCCTGAAGTTCGAACTGGACCGTTATCTGCGCGACCGGGGCACGGAACGACTTGAGGAGCTGCCGCTTTATCGCGTCGAGAACCAGGGCTACATCCACTACCAGAAGGGCGGATCGGTCATGTATCTGCTAGCCGATCAGATCGGCGAGGATCGAGTGAATGCGGCCCTGCGGACCCTGATCCAGAGGTTCGGCTTCCAGGGCGCACCCTATCCGCGCTCCTTGGACCTGATCGCCGCGCTTCGCGCCGTTGCACCGGCCGACAAACAGGCCCTGATCACCGACCTGTTCGAACGGATCACCCTGTATGACGTGAAGGTCAATGAGACGACCGCGACCCGTCGTTTGGATGGCCGATGGGACGTCACCATCATCGTTGAGGCGAAGAAGCTCTACGCCGACGGGCAGGGTGTCGAGACGGAAGCGCCGCTGAACGAGACGTTCGACATCGGGTTGTTCTCGGCCGAGCCGGGCGACGGTGCCTTCGACGCCCGTGATGTTCTGTTGTTCGAGCGGCGTCCCCTCCGAACAGGGGTGCAGACCTTCCGTTTCACGACGGCCCAGAAGCCGAGCTTCGCGGGGGTCGATCCCTACAACAAGTGGATCGACCGGAACTCCGACGATAACGTCCGGGCGGTCGAATAGGGCAGCCAGACTCCTCCAGTCGCTCGCGCGCGAGCGACTGGAGGAAGCGGGGCTCAGTGAATGGTTTCGCCGTGCTGGGAGTAGTCCAGCCCCTCGATCTCGCCTTCCCGGTCGACGCGCAGGCCGGTCGTGAACCGGCAGACCATCAAGACGACCCAAGTGCCCACGGCGCTCCAGGCGATCACGGCAAGAAGGCCAAGGATCTGCTTTATGACGTCCGCACCCTCCGACAGGGCGTTGATTGAGGCGCTGGCGAGCAGGCCGGTCAGCACCGCGCCGACGATGCCGCCCACGCCGTGGATGCCGAAGGCGTCCAGGCTGTCGTCGTATTTGAGCGCACGCTTGAGCCAGACGGCCCCCGCATAGCAGGCCGGACCGCCGATCAGTCCGATCAGGAAGGCACCCTTGGGGTCGACGAAACCGGCGGCAGGGGTCACGGCGACGAGGCCGCCCACGAGGCCCGACAAGAGCCCCAACAGGGTCGGCCGTTTCTGGTCGATCCACTCCACCACCATCCAGCCGAAGGCGGCGGCTGCCGGGGCCAGGATGGTGTTCAGCGCCGCAACCGCAGCAATCCCGTCCGCGGCCCAGGCCGAGCCGGCGTTGAACCCGATCCATCCGACGAACAGCAGGCCCGTGCCTATGGCGGCATAGGCCAGATTGGCCGGAGCCATGTTGTCCCGTCCAAAGCCGTGGCGCGGACCGAGTACGAGCGCGCAGACCAGGCCCGCGATACCGGCATTGACGTGGACCACTGCCCCGCCCGCGAAATCGAGCACGCCCCAGCCGCCGAGCCAGCCGCCGCCCCAGACCTGATGGCAGATCGGTGCGTAGACGATCAGATGCCACAGAGCGAAGAACAGGACGCTGGCCGAGAACTTCATGCGCTCGGCGAAGGCCCCGGCGATGATGGCCGGGGTGATGATGGCAAACGTCAGCTGAAAGGCGATCCAGAGGTATTCCGGCAGGCCGGGGGCCAGACTGTGCGCCGTCTCGATCGTGACGCCGTTCAGGAACAGGGCCTGAAAGCCGCCGATGAAGCCGTTGGTCGGCTCGCCGGAGACGCCGAATGACAGGCTGTAGCCGACAACGAACCACAGCACAGTCACGACCATGAAGGACGCCGCTGAATGGGCGATGGTCGAGATGATGTTCTTCTTCCTGACCATGCCGCCGTAGAACAGCGCGAGCCCCGGCAGGGTCATCATCAGAACGAGAGCCGTTGAGACCAGGATCCATCCGGTCGCCGCACCATCGATAGCCAGTGGCGCCTGGTGGGCGAGTAGGGCGGGCGTCGTCATCGGCGGGGAGGCCTTGAGAGGATCTATGCGGGTGAACGGATCATGCGGGGACCGCTTCGCCGCGGTCAAGCTTGCGCTCTGCCTCGGCGACGGGCGTGGGCACGATCCGAACGAACCGCTTCAGGCTTTCGCTCCAGGCCCCCAGAAGACGGCGCGCCAGGGGTGATCCCGTCGCCGACAGATGGGCTTCGATCATGGCCTTCAACCTTGCCGCCGCCGCGTCTGTCACCGGCGCGAAAGACGCCAGATCACCGTTCAGCGCCAGCCCGGTTCGCCCCGCTTCGTCGAGCACGAACAACTCGCCCCCCGACATGCCTGCCGCCAGGTTCCAGCCGACTGGTCCCAGGATTACGACTCGACCCCCGGTCATGTATTCGCAGGCGTGGGCGCCGGCGCCTTCGACGACCGCCTGGGCCCCCGAGTTTCGCACGGCGAACCGTTCCCCCGCTGACCCCGCAACAAACAGCCGCCCCGACGTTGCGCCATAGAGCGTCGTGTTGCCGATGGCGGGCTGATGGTCGCGCCATTCGATGGGCTTGACTACGATGTCGGCACCGGACAGCCCCTTGCCGACATAGTCGTTGGCCTCTCCAGTCAGCTCAAGCTTCAGACCTTTCGCGCCGAACGCCCCGAACGACTGACCGGCCGAACCCGCCAGCTTCAGCGTCAGCACGCCGGTCGGACCTGTCGGGCCCCAGCGCCGCACGATGGCAGAACTGATGCCAGCGCCGATCGTCCGCATGACGTTGGAGATCGGATAGCTGAGTTCGGACGTCTGACCGCGATCGAGGAAGGCCCAAGCGTCATTCAGGATGCGGGCGTCCAGCGTCGGCGGCACCTCGGCACGGCCCTTCTCGGCCCAGGCCTTCTTCTCGGCCGCCTCGACCCGGACCAGCAGGGGATTAAGGTCGAGGTCGTCCAGATGCGATCCGCCGCGGCGGATCTGGCGCAGCAGGTCGGTCCGGCCAACGATCTCGTCCAGCGTCCGCGCGCCCAGCATGGCCAGATACTCACGCACCTCTTCGGCGATGAAGCTGAACAGGTTCACGACCTTGTCTGCTGTGCCGGTGAACTTTTCGCGCAGGCGGGAGTCCTGGGAACAGACGCCGACCGGGCAGGTGTTGGAGTGGCACTGGCGCACCATCAGGCAGCCCATGGCGATCAGGGACGCCGTGCCGATGTTGAACTCCTCAGCACCCAGGATGGCGGCGACGACGATGTCGCGCCCGGTTCGCATGCCGCCGTCGGCGCGTACGACGACGTGGCTCCGAAGATTGTTCAGGCTCAGCACCTGGTGGGTCTCGGCCAGGCCGATCTCCCAAGGCAGGCCCGCGTGCTTGATCGAGGACTGGGGCGAGGCACCGGTGCCGCCATTGTGGCCAGCAATCAGAATGCAGTCGGCCTTGGCCTTGGCCACGCCCGAGGCGATGGCACCGATGCCCGACGCGCTGACGAGCTTCACCGTCACCCGGGCGTCCGGATTGATCGACTTCAGGTCGTAGATGAGCTGGGCCAGGTCCTCGATCGAATAGATGTCGTGGTGTGGCGGCGGCGAGATCAGGGTGGTTCCGGGCGTCGAATGGCGCATCCGGGCGATGAACTCGGTGACCTTGAAGCCGGGCAGCTGACCGCCCTCGCCAGGCTTGGCTCCTTGTGCGATCTTGATCTCGATCTCGCGGCACTGGTTCAGATACTCGGCCGTGACGCCGAAGCGGCCCGAAGCGATCTGCTTGACCGCCGAGTTCATGTTGTCGCCGTCAGGCCGGGTGGCGTAGCGGTCCGGATCCTCGCCACCCTCGCCCGAGACACTGCGCGCCCCGATGCGGTTCATCGCCACGTTCAGCACACCGTGAGCCTCGGGGCTGAGTGCGCCCAGGGACATGCCAGGGGTCAGGAAGCGGCGGCGGATGTCCGACACGCTCTCGACCTCATGGATCGGGACGGGGGTCAGGCTCTCCTTCCAGTCCAGCAGGTCGCGCGGCGCCAGGTCGGGCTGTTCGCGGACGGCCTCGGAATACTGCTTGAACCGTCGATAGTCTCCGCGATTGCAGGCGTCCTGCAGCAGGTGAATCGTGCGGGCGTCGTTGGCGTGGGCCTCGCCGCCGGCGCGGATGCGGAAGAAGCCACCCATCGCCGGGGTTGGCGTCGCCTCGGTCCAGGCGAGCGCATGGCGGGTCATGGCCGCCTTCTCCAGACCGGCCAGTCCGATGCCGGAGATGCGCGATGGGGCACCGGGGAAGAACTCGGCCGTGACGGCGCGCGACAGACCGAGCACCTCGAACTCGCAGCCGCCGCGGTAGGCGGAGATGACGCTGATGCCCTTTCTGGCGAGCGTCTTCATCAGTCCGGCCTCGATGCCGGCCTTGTAGTTCAGGCAGGCGTCGCGGAGTGCCAGGCCCGGATAGGCCCCGCGATCCAGCCGTTCCTGGAACATCTCCTGGGCCAGCCAGGCGTTGACGGCGGTCGCTCCCACCCCGACGAGAACCGCAAACCCATGGGGGTCCAGCACCTCGGCCGAACGCACGACGATGGAGACGAAACTGCGCAGTCCCGTGTCAGTCAGTCGCTTGTGCACCGCCGCGGTTGCCAAGATCATCGGGATGGTGATGCGTGTCTCGGACGCGCGTTCGTCGGTCAGCACCACAAGCCCTGAGCCGCCCCGGACAGCCGCTTCAGCTTCCGCCTGAATGCGGTCCAGCGCCGCGCGCAAACCAGCGCCCGCCCGATCTTCCGACGCCGGCAAAGGATAGGAGCAGTCGATGACGACGGTGGAGCCCGCGCCCACGACATCCAGCATCCGCTCATACATGCCGGTGGTCAGGACCGGGCTGTCCAGCACGAAGACGTTTGTCTGGGCTTCTTCCTCGGCCAGGATGTTGCCCAGGTTCTTGAACCGGGTCTTCAGGCTCATGGCGCCGGCTTCGCGCAAGGGGTCGATCGGCGGGTTTGTGACCTGGGAGAAGTTCTGGCGGAAGTAGTGGGCCAGCGGCCGTGGCAGGGCCGACAGGACCGCAGGCGGAGTATCGTCACCCATCGATCCGACCGCTTCCTTGCCGTCCTTGATGAGGGGATCCAGCAGCAGGTCCAGGTCTTCGCGAGAGTAGCCGGCGGCGATCTGGCGGCGCGTCAGGGCCTCGCCGGTGGCTGCGCGCGGTTCCGGTCCGGGGCCGATCAGGGGCTCCAGATCGACCATGTTTTCCAGCCACTCCGTATAGGGGTGGTCTGCGGCCAAGGCGTCGACGGCCTGGGTCTCGTCGAAGATGACGCCGGTCTTCAGGTCGGCGACGATCATGCGGCCGGGACCGATGGGCAATCGACGCTTGATGCGGCTCTCGGGCAGGCCGGCCAGACCCGCTTCAGAGCCTGCGAGCAACAGGCCGTCGTGGGTCTCCATGGCGCGAAGTGGGCGCAGGCCGTTCCGGTCCTTGCCCGCGACGATCCAGCGACCGTCGGTGGCGCAGATGGCGGCCGGGCCATCCCATGGTTCCATGACCGCGTTGCAGTAGGCGTAGAGCGCCCGATGCTCGGCCTTCATCAGCCCTTCGTCCCTGGCCCAGGCCTCGGGGATCAACAGGGCCTTGGCCATGGGGGCGGGACGACCGGCGCGGACGAGAACCTCGAACACATTGTCGAGTGACGCCGAGTCAGAGCCGCCCGCCTGTACGACCGGCTTCACGTCATCGCCGTGATCGGTGAAGGCCGTGGCGGCCATGCGGATCTCGTGGCTCCGCATCCAGTTCAGGTTGCCCTTAAGCGTGTTGATCTCGCCGTTGTGGGCCAGCATCCGGAACGGCTGGGCCAGCCGCCATTCCGGGAAGGTGTTGGTCGAATAGCGCTGGTGAAAGATCGCGTAGGCCGCCTCGAACCGGGCATCCAGCAGGTCGGGATAGAGCCGGTCCAGCAGCTCGGCCCGCACCATGCCCTTGTAGATCAGGGACCGCGACGACAGCGAACAGACGTAGAAGCCTGGAACGCCCTCGGCCGTGATCGCCTTCTCTATACGGCGACGGACCAGATAGAGCTCGCGCTCCAAAG
>JADCBH010000309.1 GCA_020253595.1 Brevundimonas sp. | reverse complement strand
GCCGTCGAGGTGGCCCCGCGCCTGAAGCTGGCCTCGGCCATCTGCGATCTGGTCTCGACCGGGGCGACGCTGGAGGCCAATGGCCTGGTCGCGCGCGAGACCGTGTTCGAGAGCCAGGCCGTCCTGATCCAGTCGCCTGTCGCCCCTGAGCCGGGTCTGGCGCACCTGCTGGACTCCATCATCGAGCGGATGGCCGGCGTGGTGTCCTCGCAGGGCGCCAAATACGTCATGCTGAACGCGCCCCGGTCGGCGCTGGATGAGATCACCGCCATCCTGCCGGGTGCGGGCGCGCCGACTGTCATGCCCCTGATGGGCCGCGACGACGCCGTTGCCGTCCACGCCGTGTGCCAGGAAGCCGTGTTCTGGGAGACGCTGGAGAAGCTCAAGGCCGCCGGGGCCTCGGCTATCCTGGTGCTCCCCATCGAGAAGATGATGTGATGACCACGCTGGATGTGAAGCGAATCGACTGGGCCTCGCTGGACGCCGCCGGGCAGCGCGCGGCGCTGGCCCGCCCCGCGCGCCGCTCAGAGGCTCAGGTCACCGACGTCGTGCGCGCCATCTTCGACGACGTCGAGGCGCGCGGCGGTCAGGCCGTGGCGGACTGGGCGGTCAAGCTGGACGGCCACGCGCCCCGTCGCATCGCCATCACCGAGGCCGTGCTCGCCGAGGCGCGTCAGGCCCTGCCGCCCGCCGATGTTCGCGCCATCCGCGTCGCCGCCGACAACGTCCGCGTCTTTCACGAGGCGACCCTGCCGGAGGACTCCGCCTTGGTCGAGACCACGCCCGGCGTGACGTCCAGGATCGTCTGGCGCCCCATCGGTGCCGCCGGCCTCTATGTGCCCGGCGGCACAGCCCCCTTGTTCTCGTCGCTGCTGATGCTGGCGATCCCGGCAGGGGTCGCAGGGGTGTCGGAGCGCGTCGCCGTCACCCCGCCCGCGAAGGATGGCTCGGTCCACCCGGCGATGATCCTGGCTGCGGCCGAGGCCGGCCTGGATGCGATCTGGCTCGTCGGCGGGGCCCAGGCGATCGCTGCCCTGACCTTTGGTGTTTCCCTGCCGGACGGCGACATCCCTCGCTGCGACAAGCTGTTCGGCCCCGGCAACGCCTATGTGGCCGAGGCCAAGCGCTTTGCTTCGTCCTTGCCCGGCGGCCCGTCGGCCGACATGCCCGCCGGCCCCTCGGAGCTGATGGTTATCGTCGACCGTGACGCCGCGCCGGAGATCGCCGCCGCCGACCTGCTGAGCCAGGCCGAGCACGACGCCGACGCCCAGGTGATCCTGGTCTCCACCAGCCGCGCCAACCTCGACTACATCCTGACCGAGGTAGAACGGCAGGTCGCGACCCTGCCGCGCGAGGCCATCGCCCGCGCCAGCCTGAATGAAGCCCGCGCCATCCTGGTCCGCGACGAGGAGACGGCCTGCGAGGTGATCAACCTCTACGGCCCCGAACACCTGGCGCTGCAGGTCGAGGAGCCCGAGGCGATGTTGCCTGCCATCCGCGCAGCGGGCGCCATCTTCGTCGGCCGGTTCGCCGCCGAGACTCTGGGCGACTACGCCGCCGGCCCCAGCCACGTCCTGCCGACCGACGGCGGGGCGCGTACGCTGGGTGGCATCACGACCGCCAGCTTCATGACCTCCATGTCAGTCCAGACCGTGACCCGGGAAGGCGCGGCAGCACTCGGCCCGATCGCCGCGCGCCTGGCCCGACTTGAGGGACTTGAGGCCCACGCGCGCGCGGCGGACATGAGGAGCGGCGGATGATCGAGCTCGCGGCCCTTTCCCTCCCCTTCATGGGGAGGGACGGCGAAGCGAAGCGGAGCCCGGGTGGGGTCCGAAATCGCATCGCATCCGTTCTAACGAACCCCACCCTGGCGGCTGCGCCGCCTGTCCCTCCCCATGAAGGGGAGGGAGAAAGCCGATGACCCTCCCCGCCCCCTTCCCTCCGCTGGTGGCCGGTGCCGAGGGCTTGGACCGCTATCCCGGCGACACCGCCACTCTCGCCGCGCGCATGGCCCAGATCTACGGGGTCGCCGCAGACAGCGTCCTGCCGGTCCGGGGCCTGACGCACGGGCTGGAGCTGGTCTGGCGCCTCGCCGCCCGCGATGGCAGCTCGGTCGAGGCCCCGGACGCCGAGCCCTATGCCGGCCTGTCGCGCATCTATCGCGTGGGCGAGGGCGAGACCGTCGCTACGGTCGTCCGCGCGCTCGGCTCGCCCGAGGCCGTGGCCGAGATGGCCGCCCGCCTGTCGCCCGGCCTGCTGGTCGTGGACGAGGGCCTGGTCGAATTCGCCGACGCCTCCTCCGCCGCCGCCCTGATCGGCGACCACGCCAATCTCGTCGTCCTGCGCAGCCTGTCCCTGGCCTATGGTCTGGCGGGTGCCCGCGTCGGCGCGGCCCTGGCCCAGCCCCAGACGCTGGCCCGCCTGTCCGAGGTCGTCGAACTCTATGCCCTGCCCGAGCCCTTGATCCGGTTGGCGATGCAGGCGCTTGATCCGTCTCGCATGATCGAGACCGCCGAACGTATCGCTGGCGTCCGGCGCGAGCGCGAGCGGCTGGTTCGCGAGATCGGCCGTGTCATGGTGGTCGAGCCCGGCGTCGGGCCGATCCTGATGGCCCGCCCGTCAAGCATCGAGGCGACCCTGGCCGACCTCGCCCGCTTCGGCGTCGCCGCCGACCGCTCGGGCGATCGGCTGCGCCTGCCCGTCTCGCTCAAGCCCGAGGTCAACGACCGGCTTCTGGCCGCGCTCGGCCTCGCCGTCGGCAAGACCCGCGCCCACCGCACGGGCCAGGCCGTCCGAGACACCAAGGAGACCCGCATCGTCTGCGCTGTCGACCTGGACACCGCCGGGCCGATCAAGATCGAGACCGGCGTCGGCTTTTTTGATCACATGCTGGAACAGGTCGCGGCCCACGGCGGCTTCTCGCTCCGGCTGAGTTGCGAGGGCGACCTCCACACCGACCCGCACCACACCATCGAGGACTCAGCCATCGCGCTCGGCCAGGCGCTGAAACAGGCGCTGGGCGAACGGCGCGGCATCGCCCGCTATGGCTTCGTCCTGGCCATGGACGAGGCCCAGGCCAACGTCGCCATCGACCTGTCCGGCCGCCCCTACCCGGTCTTCGAGGGCACCTTCTCCACGCCCTACATCGGCGAATACCGCACCGACCTGACCGCCCACGTCTTCCGCTCGCTGGCCGAGCATCTGGGTGCTGCCGTCCACATCTCGATTAAGGGCGACGACGACCACCACAAGACCGAGGCCGTCTACAAGGGCTTCGGCCGCGCCCTGCGTCAGGCCATCCGCATCGAGGGCGAAGCCGTGCCGAGCACCAAGGGGGTGTTGTGACCGTCGCCATCGTCCACCTGGGCGCGGGCAATACGGCCTCGGTCCAGTTCGCGCTCGAGCGGTTGGGCGCGGATGTACGCGTCACCTCCGACGCCACCGAAATCCTTGAGGCCGAGCGGCTGGTTCTGCCGGGCGTCGGTGCCGCCGGCTATGCCATGAGCCGCATGGCCGAACTCGGCCTGACCGACATCATCAAGGGCTTTTCCCGCCCGCTGCTCGGCCTGTGCCTTGGTCAGCAGTTGCTATTCGCCGAGAGCGAGGAGAACGGCGGAGCCACCATGCTCGGCTTCATCCCCGGCCGCGTCACCCGCATGCCTGTGCGCGACGACCTGCCGGTGCCGCACATGGGATGGTCCAAGCTGCACAATCTCAATGACGACCCGATCCTGGAAGGCGTGACGGAGGGCGACTACGCCTATTTCGTCCACTCCTACGTCTGCCCCGATACCGACGCGACCATCGCCTGCGCCGACTATGGGGCCTCGGTTCCCGCCATGGTCAGAAGCGGCAACCGCTGGGGTTGCCAGTTCCATCCTGAGCGCTCGGCCAAGGCCGGTGCCCGCATTCTGAAGAACTTCCTCGAGCTGCCCGCATGATCGTCTATCCCGCCATCGACCTGCGCGGCGGCAAGTGCGTGCGGCTGATGCACGGCCGCTTCGATCAGGTGACCGAGTACGATCCGGACCCGGTCGCCCGCCTGACAGCCTTCGCCAACGAGGGTGCTGAATGGGTTCACGTCGTCGACCTGGACGGTGCCGAGGGCGGCCGTGCCGTCCAGCACGACCTGATCGGCCGGCTGGCCGGGACCCACCTGGCCCACATCCAGTCGGGCGGCGGCGTGCGGTCGGTTGAGGATGTCGAGCGTCTGCTGACCGCGGGGGTCTCGCGCGTTGTGGTCGGATCGCTGGCGGTCACGAAACCCGATGCCGTCTCCGAATGGCTGGCCCGCTTTGGCCCAGAGCGCCTGACGCTTGCCTTCGACGTCCGCGTCGGGGAGGACGGCATTCCGACACCTGCGCTGAAAGGTTGGACGGAAGCCGCCGGCTTCGACCTCTGGACCGCGCTGGACCGCTATCCGGCCGGAACGCTGTCCCACGTCCTCGTCACCGATGTCGGGCGCGACGGCGCCCTGACAGGCCCCAACCTCGACCTTCTG
>JADCBH010000308.1 GCA_020253595.1 Brevundimonas sp. | reverse complement strand
TCTGGCCGAGATCGTCCGCCGCCGCCCCGAGCTCAAGGTTCAGGCCTCCGGCGGCGTCGCCACGCTCGACGATCTGAAGGCCTGCGCCGACATCGGCTGTGACGGCGCCATCACCGGCCGCGCCATCTACGAAGGCCGATTCACCGTCGGCCAGGCCATCGAGGCCGTCCAATGACCGCTCGCCGGATCATCCCCTGCCTCGACGTCAAGGACGGCCGCGTGGTCAAGGGCGTTCGCTTCGAGGGCCATATCGACATGGGCGACGCCTCTGAACTGGCCGCCCGGTATCGCGATGAGGGTGCCGACGAACTGGTCTTCTACGACATCACCGCCAGCCCAGAGGGCCGCACGCTCGACTACGGCTGGGTCCGCGACATCGCGCGCTTGCTTGATATCCCGTTCTGCGTCGCGGGTGGCATCCGCACGGTCGATCAGGCCGCCGCCTGCCTCGACAACGGCGCTGACAAGGTCTCGATCAACTCGCCGGCGCTGGAACGTCCCGAGCTCATCACCGAGATGGCTGAGCGGTTGGGCAGCCAGTGCGTGGTCGTCGGCGTCGACAGCCGCCGCGAGGACGGCGACTACGTCGTGCACAAATACACCGGCGATCCGAACGCCCGCCGGCTCGCGGGCAGGAAGACCATGGAGTGGATCGTGGAGGCGCAGGACCGCGGGGCGGGCGAGATCGTGCTCAACTGCATCGACCAAGACGGCGTCCGCAAAGGCTATGATACCGCCCAGCTCTCGGGCGCGCGTAGCCGGCTGACCATTCCGCTCATCGCCTCGGGCGGTGCAGGCGCCCTGTCCCACTTCCTCGACGTCTTCGACCGGGCCAATGTCTCTGGCGCGCTGGCCGCCAGCGTCTTCCATTCGGGCCAGATCGCAGTGCCGGATCTCAAGGCCTATCTGGCCGGCGCGGGCGTGGAGGTGCGGCAATGATCGATCCGGCAACCCTCGACTTCGAAAAGGGCGGCGGCCTGATCCCCGCGATCGTGCAGGACGCCGACACCCTGCAGGTCCTGACGCTGGCCTACATGGACCGCGCCGCGCTGGACGAGACGATCGAGTCCGGCGAGGCCACCTTCTTCTCCCGCAGCCGGGGCGGACGGTGGCGGAAGGGCGAGACCAGCGGCAACCGGCTGACCGTCGTCTCCATCACGCCCGACTGCGACGGCGACGCCCTGATCCTCGCCGTCCGCCCCATGGGGCCCGCCTGCCATCTCGGGACCACCAGCTGCTTCGGCGACGCCGATGCGCCGGGGCTCGGCCGTATCGCCCGGCTGGAGCGCACCATCGCGGAGCGCGCCGCCGCTGACCCCGAATCCAGCTGGACCGCCAGACTGCTCGCCCAAGGCCCCAAGCGGGCGGCCCAGAAGGTCGGCGAGGAGGGCGTGGAAACCGCGCTGGCGGGTGCTGCAGGCCCCGACGAGGAACTGGCGTCCGAGGCGGCGGACCTGATCTATCACTTGCTCGTTCTGTTACGGTCGCGTCACTTGTCGTTTCAGGCGGTGCTGGACGTGTTGGCCTCGCGCGAACGACCGGCCAAACAGCCAGAATAAGCACGGAGGTTCGCGCCTCCGGTTACGGGAGACGAGCGGGCATGACAGCACTGGTGCTGTTCGGTGGTGGCGGCGATCTGGCGATGCGGATGCTTCTGCCGTCGTTGTATTTCCTCGAGCATGACGGCCTGTTGCCCGAGGGGCTAAAGATCATCGGTGCCGCCCGCTCCGAAGAGACCCGCGAGGAATACGTCGCCAAGGTCAGAGACGCCGTGCAGGGCAAGGCCAAGGCCGACGATGCCTGGTCGGACGACGCCTGGAGCAGGCTGGAAGCCCGCCTCGACTACCTCGCCGTCGACGCCACCGCGGCCGAGAGCCTGAAGCCCCTGCGTGACAAGGTCGGCTCGGGCTCGGTGACGTCCTTCCTCGCCGTATCGCCGTCGCTCTATGCCCGCATCGTCACCGCCATGCGCGCGGCCGGTCTGGCCGAGCCCGAGGATCGCGTGGTCCTGGAAAAGCCGGTCGGCCGGGATCTGGAGAGCTTCCGCGCCATCGACGATGCGGTGGCCGATGCCTTTGGCGAGCACCAAGTGTTCCGCATCGACCACTACCTGGGCAAGGAGACGGTCCAGAACCTGATCGCCCTGCGGTTCGGCAACACCATCTTCGAGCCGCTCTGGAACAACCTGTCGATCGACCATGTCCAGATCACAGTGGGCGAGACCGTCGGCGTTGGCGACCGCTGGCCCTACTACGACGAATACGGCGCGCTGCGCGACATGCTGCAGAACCACATGCTGCAGCTGCTGTGCCTCGTCGCCATGGAGCCGCCCAGCGACCTGGATCCGGACTCGGTGCGGAACGAGAAGGTGAAGGTCCTGCGGTCGCTCCGTCCCGTCACCCCGGACGAGGTCGAGCGCGTCACGGTGCGCGGCCAGTATGTCTCGGGCTCCGTCGAGGGCCAGCGCGTCAAGGGCTATGACGAGGAGCGCGGGGCCGATTCCGACACCGAGACCTTC
>JADCBH010000307.1 GCA_020253595.1 Brevundimonas sp. | reverse complement strand
CCATGAGGCGCCCCGGCCCAACGGCACACGCCTCCAGAGCAGAGAATAGATGCCCACAGTCAACCAGCTGATCCGCAAGCCCAGGCAAGACAAGCCTTCGCGGAACAAGGTCCCGGCCCTCAAGGGGTGCCCCCAGCGTCGCGGCGTCTGCACGCGCGTATACACGACCACCCCGAAGAAGCCGAACTCCGCCCTCCGGAAGGGCGCCAAGGTGCGCCTGACGACGGGCATCGAAGCGGTCTGCTACATCCCCGGCGAAGGCCATAACCTGCAGGAGCACTCGGTTGTGCTGATCCGCGGCGGGCGCGTGAAGGACCTTCCCGGCGTTCGCTATCACATCCTGCGCGGCGTGCTCGACACCCAAGGGGTCAAGGATCGCAAGCAGCGCCGTTCGCTCTACGGCGCCAAGCGTCCTAAGTAAGGAGACGAGTCCATGTCCCGCCGCCGTCGCGCTGAGAAACGTGAAGTCCTTCCGGATCCGAAGTTCGGGGACCTCACCGTCACGAAATTCATGAACTACGTCATGTACGAGGGAAAGAAGGCTGTCGCCGAGAACATCCTCTATGGCGCCTTCGACATCCTCGAGGCCAAGCGCAAGGACCAGGGTCCCCTGGAGACCTTCCACGCCGCTCTCGACAATGTCGCCCCTGGCATTGAGGTGCGCTCCCGCCGGGTCGGCGGCGCCACCTACCAGGTCCCGGTGGAGGTCCGTCCGGACCGCCGCAAGGCCCTGGCCATCCGCTGGCTCGTGACCGCCGCCCGCAAGCGCGGCGAGAACACCATGACCGAGAAGCTGGCGGCCGAGCTGCTGGACGCCTCGAACAACCGCGGCACTGCGGTCAAGAAGCGTGAAGACACCCACAAGATGGCCGAGGCGAACCGCGCCTTCAGCCATTACCGCTGGTAACGTCTTCAAAGCGTCGCATCCCTTTTCTAAGGGCCGGACGCTGACTATCTGGGACTATCCGGCGCGGGCGGTTTGAGCTAGATCGCCCGCGCTCGCATATCCCCCCATCGACGATCTCCCCGAGGGCGCGCCGCACGCGCCCTGAACTTCATTCAAGGCGCTTCCTATGCCCCGCACGCACAAGATCGAGGACTACCGCAACTTCGGCATCATGGCCCACATCGACGCGGGCAAGACGACGACGACCGAGCGGATCCTGTATTACACCGGCAAGTCCCACAAGATCGGCGAAGTCCACGACGGCGCCGCCACCATGGACTGGATGGACCAGGAGCAGGAGCGCGGCATCACGATCACGTCGGCCGCGACGACCGCCTTCTGGCGTGAAAAGCGCCTGAACATCATCGACACCCCGGGCCACGTGGACTTCACCATCGAGGTCGAGCGCTCGCTGCGCGTGCTGGACGGTGCCGTGACCGTGCTGGACGGCAACGCCGGCGTCGAGCCCCAGACCGAGACTGTCTGGCGCCAGGCCGACAAGTACCGCGTGCCCCGCATCGTCTTCGTCAACAAGATGGACAAGATCGGCGCCGACTTCGACAAGTCGGTCGAGTCGATCCGCGACCGTCTGGGCGCCAAGGCCGTGCCGATCCAGCTGCCGATCGGTTCGGAATCCAACCTGTCGGGTCTGGTCGACCTGGTCCGCATGACCGGCGTGGTCTGGGACAACGACGGTCTGGGCGCCTCCTACAAGGACGTGCCGATCCCGGCCGACATGGTCGACAAGGCCAACGAAGCCCGCCAGTACCTGATCGACAACGCCGTCGAGCTGGATGACGAGGCGATGGAAGCCTACCTCGAGGGCAACGAGCCTTCGGAAGAGACCATCAAGAAGTGCATCCGCAAGGCCGTGCTGACCGGCGCCTTCTATCCGATCCTGTGCGGCTCGGCGTTCAAGAACAAGGGCGTCCAGACCCTGCTCGACGCCGTCGTCGACTACCTGCCGTCGCCCGTCGACATCCCGCCCACGCCCGGCATCGACTTCCGCACGGAAGAGCCGGTCGTTCGTCGCGCCTCGGACGATGAAGCCCTGTCGGTCCTGGCGTTCAAGATCATGGACGACCCCTTCGTCGGCTCGCTGACCTTCTGCCGCCTGTACTCGGGCAAGATGGAAACGGGCATGGGCCTGCTGAACTCGACCCGCGACCGCAAGGAGCGCGTCGGCCGCATGCTGCTGATGCACTCGAACAACCGCGAGGACATCAAGGAAGCCTATGCCGGCGACATCGTCGCCCTGGCCGGCCTGAAGGACACCCGCACGGGCGACACCCTGTGCGACCCGACCAAGTCGCCGGTCATTCTGGAGCGCATGGAGTTCCCCGCGCCGGTCATCGAGATCGCCGTGGAGCCCAAGACCAAGGCCGACCAGGAGAAGCTGGGTGTCGCCCTGGCCAAGCTGGCGTCGGAGGATCCGTCCTTCACCGTCTCGACTGACCACGAGTCGGGCCAGACGATCCTGAAGGGCATGGGTGAACTGCACCTCGACATCAAGATCGACATCCTGAAGCGCACCTACAAGGTCGAGGCGACCATCGGCGCGCCGCAGGTGGCCTATCGTGAATCGCTCAGCCGCAAGGCCGAGATCGACTACACCCACAAGAAGCAGACCGGCGGTACCGGCCAGTTCGCCCGTATCAAGCTGGTGTTCGAGCCGGGCGAGCCGGGTTCGGGCTTCGTGTTCGAGAGCGCCATTGTCGGCGGTGCCGTGCCCAAGGAATACATTCCGGGCGTGCAGAAGGGTCTGGAGTCCTCCAAGGAAAACGGTCTTCTGGCCGGCTTCCCGCTGATCGACTTCAAGGCGACCCTGATCGACGGTGCCTATCACGACGTCGACTCCTCGGTGCTGGCCTTCGAAATCGCGGCCCGCGCCGCCTTCAAGGAACTGCGCGAAAAGGGCGGCCCCAAGCTGCTGGAGCCGATCATGGCCGTCGAGGTCGTGACCCCGGAAGACTACCTGGGTTCGGTCATCGGCGACCTGAACGGTCGTCGCGGCATGATCCAGGGTCAGGACATGCGCGGCAACGCCACGGTGGTGAACGCCTTCGTGCCGCTGGCCAACATGTTCGGCTATGTGAACACGCTTCGCGGCATGTCGCAGGGCCGCGCCGCCTTCACCATGCAGTACGACCACTATGAGCCGGTGCCGCAACACGTCGCCGACGAAGTGATCAAGAAGTATTCCGCCTAAACCCACCCCCAACCAGACAGGAACCCCGGTTCGGGGACTGAGGAGCTAAGAGAATGGCCAAGGAAAAGTTCGAACGTAACAAGCCGCACTGCAACATCGGCACGATCGGTCACGTTGACCACGGCAAGACGACGCTGACGGCGGCGATCACGATGACGCTGGCCAAGGCCGGTGGTGCCAAGGCGATGAACTAT
>JADCBH010000306.1 GCA_020253595.1 Brevundimonas sp. | reverse complement strand
CCAGCTGGATCACGCCGATCGCGGCCTGCATCTCGATCATCCGGCCGTTCAGCCCGAAGGTGTCGTGCACCAGCCGGGGGCCCGGCGGATGGGGGCGCTCATAGACCCCCTCCCAGGACTTGCCATGATCCTTCCAGGACCACATGGCCGACCACAGGGCCGGATCGGACGTCGTCACCATTCCGCCCTCGCCCCCGGTCGTCATGATCTTGTCCTGGCAGAAGGACCAGGCCCCGATATGACCGATGGAGCCGACGCTCCTGCCCTTGTAGCGGGCCCCATGGGCCTGGGCGCAGTCCTCGATGACCTTGATCCCCGTCGCCTCGGCCAAGGCCATGATCGGGTCCATGTCGCACGGCGCGCCCCCCAGATGGACCGGGATCACCGCCCGGGTGCGCGGCGTCAGGACCGCCGCGATCGTGTCGGCCGACAGCCCCTGGGCGTCCGGATCGATATCGGCGAAGACCGGCGTGGCCCCGGTCATGGCCACGCAGGACCCCGAGGCCATGAAGGTGCGTGGCGTGACGATGACCTCATCGCCCGGCCCGATGCCGAGCGCGAACAGGGCCGCATCCAGCGCCACGGTGCCGTTCATCAGGGCAATGGCGTGGGGCACCCCCACCCAGTCGGCGAAGCGCCGCTCGAACGTGCGGCAGACCTCGCCGGTCCAGTAGTTGACCCGGTTCGACGCCAGAACATCGGCGACCGCCTGAACCTCCTCGGGGCTGAAGCTGGGCCAGGGGGCAAACGGGGTGTTCAGCACGGCTCAGCGCTCCAGAGGGCGGGCGGGGTTGCCGACCACGGTGACGCCATCGGCCACATCGGCCACGACGACGGCCCCGGCGCCGATCACGGCGTCGCGGCCGATGCAGATGCCCTGTCGCACGACAGCCCCGATGCCGATCCAGCTCCGATCGCCAACGCGCACTGCGCCCGCCAGACGGGCGCCCGGAGAGACATGGACGCCGTCCCCCAGCACGCAGTCGTGGTCGACGGACGCGGCGGTATTGACGATCACAGCCTCTCCGACCTGGGCACCGATGACCACGCAGGCACCGGCCAGAACGACACTGCCCGCTCCAATCCTGGCGTAGCTGCTGATCGTCGCTCCGGGATGGACCAGGGTCGTCGGACCAAGGCCGCTCGACGTCAGGCGGGCGTGTACGGCAAGGCGCCTGGCGTTGTCGCCGAGCGCCACCACAAAGGTCGGGAACTCCTCCTTGCGGCCAGCCAGATCGCTCTCGCTGCCTTCCAGCGTCCAGGGCGCGGGCGAGGGATCGGACGCAGCATCACCGCCGAACAGGCCGATCCGGCGACAGCCGAGCAGCTCGGCGCATTCCGCGACGACGCGGCCGTGCTGCCCGGCCCCGACGACGGCCAGAGCCTTCATGGCTTGAGCGCTTTGGATAGAGAGGCGGTGACCCCGCTGATCAACGGTTCCCCCCGGGAGAGTGAGCTGAGACCGTGACCCCTACAGGTGAAACGCAACCAAAGCGTTGCAAGCCATAGCCTTGCAAGCCATGGCGTGGCGATCGTCGCCATCTGCTGGCACGGGACAGTGGGTGTTGCGGCCGCCTCCTGGCGGGATCCCGGGGCACCCGATCTCTGGACTGGGTCATTGCGGCGGACGGCGCAAGGCATCGACCTTGTCGAGCAGCTGCTGCGCCTTCGCCAGGGCCTGAGCGATCTCTTCCTGTCCCTGGCCGTCACAGGCCTCCACGAGATCGCGAAGCGCGTCATCCAGGTCCTCGCCGTAGCGAAGAACCCCGTCACCGGGCGGCTCACAGCCCATGGCGGCGCGCCAGATGTCGGCCTTGGTCTTGAACTGTTTGGCGATAGCCCCCGTGGAGAGACCGGTCGCGGCCGACAGGGTGTCCCAGGTCACCGCCCCGTAGCGGTTGCGGGAAAACTGGTCGCGCGCGGCCTCGAGGGTCTTGTCCCGGGTCATCTGGCGCTTGACCGCAAGCGGGGTTCGCACACGTCGGGCCACGGCGGCCGACTCCACCTTAAAAAAGAGAGGGGTCGCAGTCTCGCCCAGCCCCGCCAGGATGCCAAGTCACCGCGGGGCGCAGGACCAGCCGGGGTCTCGCTGACACTCTGGTCGGCACCCGTCTCGGCACCCGTGTCGAACCCCTGGACGCCACAACACCCGCCGCTCCGGGAGAGCCGCGCGCGAGCCTGCGCGGGCCTCGCGGCAAAGGCCGCCGAACCCCGGGCGGCGTCCGTCAAGGCCTAGCGCGACGGCAGGGGCCAGGGTGTCGGTGCAACCCACGTCATCCAGATCACCAGGGCGATAAGCAGGCAGGCGCTGCTCAGCACGCTCATGATGGCCAGCGCCTTCTCGTCCTCGACCCATTCGGCCTCGTTGGCCGGCGGCGTCCCGGTCCAGAACCGCATCAGTATGGCCCAAACCCGCTTCACAGCACGCTCCACAGCCAGACGCCGACAAGCCCCGCCTGAACCCCCAGCAACGGGAAGGCCACGCCCACCCCGACGCGCTCGATCCAATCCACCCGCTTCATGCCCAGGCTCTGTCCCAAGGGTCTCATCGGTGTTGTCGTCAATCGCCCCCCAGTCTGCCCGGACTTGCCTGTCATGACCAGATCGCGTCGTTCGCTCAGACCCTCACCGCGACTGCCCGCACGGAACCAGAAAAACCATCGGGGTGCAGACGCTCCCCCGTCACCCCGACTTGTT
>JADCBH010000305.1 GCA_020253595.1 Brevundimonas sp. | reverse complement strand
GAGGCATCGTGGCGGAATGAGCAGCCACCCCGCCCCAGGCGAACGCTATCAGTCGTTCAGCGCCTTCTACCCCTATTACATCCATGAGCACTCGAACCGGACGTGCCGCAGGATCCACATCGTGGGCACCGCACTTGTGATCGTGGCGGCGGTTCTGGGCCTGTTCGTGAACGCCTGGTGGTTCCTCGCCATGCCCCTGGTGGGCTACGGCTTTGCCTGGGTGGGGCACTTCTTCTTCGAGAAGAACCGGCCCGCGACCTTCAAGTATCCGCTGTGGAGTCTGATGGGCGACTGGCGGATGTTCTTCGAGACGGTCAGCGGCCAACGCAAGTTCTAGTCGCCGATCCGCGTGAGCCGGGTCTGGTTGCGGAACCGCCAGGCGTCCTCCCCGGCACCCACGGGCCGAACTTCCTTGACCTCGATCAGGCTGTCCCCGTCGCGCGTTTCGGTCAGGCGGATTTCGGCGGGTTCGTCGTTGTCCTCGGCTGTCTCGTGGGATGTCAGCGACCAGGTCTGCGGATCGCGGTAGGCTGAGACGCGGACAGCCTCGGTTGACAGGGCCGGTGCCTGACCGGCGCGAAAGCTCGCTGAGCTTGATGTTCCGGCAACGGGGTCTTCAAGGCGGACGGTCGTGATCCAGACCGGTTTGTCGGGGCCGTCATCGTACAAGGAGCGACTGATTGTCGTCACGCCATCCGGCAGAGCCTCAATGGTCGTGGTTAGCGGTATCTCGAACAGGCGATCGGTCTGATAGTCGCGATAGCCGAGGGCTCCGCTCCAGCGGCCAGCGAGACCCTGACGCAACTCGGCCACGGAGGGCGTTTCCTGCGCCTGGACGCAGGTCGGAACGACCAGGGCAAAGACCATTGAGCTGAGCAAAAGGCGAAACAACATGCTGGGTCTCCGGGTCAGGCGTTGAGGATGCGGGCGGTGGCGGCCGCCATCTGGGGGTCGTAGCCTGCGGCGATGTCGGCGCGGGAAAAGCCGACCACCACATCCGGCAGAACCGGCTCATCGGGCTGGGGCGTGCGGGGTACAATGGCGGTGTGCGGCAGGTCGACCTCGAACCCCGAGGCCGGAAGTCGCATGAAGAAGTAGCCCCCGTTCACGCCTCGCCGTGTCCCGCCCGTTGCCGGGCCGACGAGCGTGGCCAATCCGTTGTCCTTGACCATCTGGGCGAAGCCGAATGTGGCCGAGCTGTTGGACGCATCGCACAAGACCATCACAGGTCGGCGGAACTGACGCCCGGCAGGTCGAACCATTCCGGAGGTGTCGTCATCCTCGTCTGTCAGCCGATAAAGGCCGCGGTCGTCTGGACCGACGGCGCGTTCGCCCCAATCCCGGAAACCGTTGTCCCAAGTCGACAGATAGGGGTTCAGAGCGGGATCGACCCGCCTGTAACGGACGAAGCGCAGGCTCCGCGGGCTTTCTATATCCGCTGAGATCAAACGCGACGCGATGATGTCACCGCACTCGCTCAGCCCGCCTTCATTGCCACGCAGGTCGACGATCAGGCCGCGAGCGCCATCCGCCGCGAGGTCGTCCATCGTAGTCCCCAGCCAGCTGCGCCAGTCCCATGTGGCGTCGTACAAGGCCCACGTGGGACAGGTGAGGCGGACGATGCCGTCATCGCCTGTGATCAACGTCCAGGGATTGACCGAGTCGTCATTGGTCGCAGCGGCCATGGTGCTCTGACGTTCGGCAAGGGTCAGAAGCCCGGCCCGGACGGTGCGACCGTCATGCAGGGTGAAGTCCGCCTCTTCCGCGAGCCCCCTGAGGACCAGAGGAAGGTGAATGTCAAAGGCCTCAAACCGGTTGTCGCCGCGCATCTCCATGTTGTTGACGCGCTTGGCGTCAGCGGAGCCATCCGCACGCGAAAGAGGCATGAGTCGCCGAAGCAGCTCGGAGGTCGTGACCCCGTTGACGGCGACCACCGCATCCCCACGCGAAAACAGACCAGCAGACGATCGATCCCGCGTCACCACCATGGTGCCGTCGAGCCACAGGAACTCGAAGGGAACACCGCGCCGCCCCTCAAACATGCGGGCTTGAACGGACTGGCTCTGGTTCCAGGGGTTCGGATAGGTGTGTCCGCATCTGAACGCTGCGGTCAGTCGGGTCAGGGCAAGAAGCCGATCCTCAAACGAGCCGGACGATGCCCATTCCGATGCCAGCAGATCGAAACGGGCCGACATCTCCGCCGGTGAGTTGTAGCTGTAGATCGCCGGGTGGATCGCGGTGAACGCTTCTCGCATGAGGGCGACATCGCCTGACAGGTCAGCCGCTGAAGCCTGCTTGGACAATGCCGGAGTGCTGGCGGCCAGCGCCAAGCCGCCTGTCAGTTGGAGAAGTCGGCGGCGGTTAAGCGGGGACATGGCGGGCTCCGTCGTGGTGTCGGGTCACCCTGTCTGCGATAAGCCCGTGGCGCGCCTCAGATTCGGATCGGATCACGAAAAATCGGATTTTGAGACGTCACCGCGTCGATAGCGCGAAGGCGCGACGCCGAACCGGGCATGGAAGGCCCGGTTGAAGCTGGCCTTGGAGGCGAAGCCGGCATCCATGGCCAATGTCAGAAGATCGGCTCCGGCACCCTCGTTCAGCGCCTTTGCTACGGCTTCGGCGCGAAGACCGTTGATCCAGGTCGAGAAGTTGACGCCGAGGCCGAGATTTATGGCGCGCGACAGACGCCCCGTATTGGTCGCTAGTCGACGGGCCACGACGGGCAGGCTGAGGTCTGGCTCGGATGCCCAGCCAGCCGCCTTCACACGGGCATCGTACTCAGTGGCGATCGCCGCCCAATCCGGGGCGGCGGCTGTTTCGGATTGCGTCTCCGGTAATGGAACCGGGAAACGCACCGACGCGTGACGCCAGCCTTCCACGCCCAGATAGAGCCCGATGGCGCTGAGCGCGAGGTAGAGACCGGTCTGCTGGAAGAAGGACAAGCCTCCCGCCAGGCTGTCCCAAAGGGCGAAACTGAAATGCAGCGCCAGCGTCAGAACGAGCGCGAAGATCACACGGCTCAACCAGTCGGCGGCGAACCGCTCACCATCGCTGCGCTGGTCCGCGAGGGCTCTGCGGTAGGTCCGAAGCATGCGAAGTGACACAAAAGCATAGGTCGCCAGGGAGACCATCAGCAGGCCATCGAGCATCGGTCCCACAACGGCCCGATGACCGCCTGTGTACCAGTCCCACTTGGCCTCGATCGGCAGGCTGAACCCGACGCCGAGGTAGATGAACTGCAGGAGCGGCGGAATGAGATGCAAACGAAAGCGATCAGGACCCTGCCCGGTCACCAGCGCGTGAGCATAGGCGTACAGCAAGGGAGGAAGGGCGAGGGGGATGGCCAGGGGCGCGAACGTCAACCAGGGCCACGCGTCGTAGAAGCCGGCGAATCCGATGATGTAGGGCGTAATCACTCCCGCCAGGACGACCAGAAAGGCCGCCAGGAGTCTGTTGGCCAAAGCGTTTGCCGACTGCCTTGCGACCGCCAACGCAAGAAGCAGAATCTGTAAGGTGGCGAGCCCCAGAAGGGCAACGCGCCAGCCAAAGAACAGGGCGACTGGCTCCACGTTTGCCGATGTCACAGGTTCCCGCCATCGCTGGCTTTGCAAAAGCCCCCGGCCGACGCAGTCAGGGGACTGCAGTCGCGCGGGCCTTGCTGAGGCAACTGAGCGTACTCAGCAAGGACGGCGACGTGCGAGAACGGCTCCAGCATCATCACCAAAACGTAGCGCACTCGCAGGTTGGCGAGTAGCCGTGACCTCAGTTCGCCGCGCTTTCCCACGCGGGAGGGCAGCCCTCGAAACGACCGGCTTCGATGATGGTCAGGCGACGCTGATTGAAGCGCATCACCGGGTCCATCGAGCGGCGGCCGTGGCCGGTATAGAGATCAACGCGCTGGCCCCGGATCGCGCCGCCCGTGTCGGACGCGTACCAATAGCCGTCATGGATCGTGCCATCCTGTAGGCGAAGGCCGACCGTCTCCTTGATGAACAGTCGGGTTCTGCGGGGGATCACGCGCGGGTCTGTCGCGAGGGTGCGCATGGCGATCGGCCGGCAGCCCAGAGAATCGTTGCCCGTCGCCCCGCCACCGCCTGCGTGATAGAGGCTGGCGTGTGCGCTCCAGTCCGGTTCTTCGGCCATGAGCGCGGCCTGTTCTTCGGTCAGGTTGGCCAGGGTGTCTTCGGAACCGTCGGACGTTTCTGCGCTTTCACTCACCGCCGCATCGGCCGCTACTGCCGCCTCGTAGGAGATGGGGTCCATCGGCGCGAAGGCCACGGACCAGAGCAGGGCGAACGCCGCAACGGTGCTCAACACAGGCGAAACTCACGGCAACGCCGGTCCAGGAGCGCGCCGGCGGAGCGGATTTCGACAGGGGTTGTGGCCAAAATGGGGCGCGTGCGCCTTCTGTGGCGGTCTGACCCCGATCGCGGATGGAGCCGTCAACCGTTGCCCAGACAAGAAGAATCAGCGCTGGTCAAAGGTGCCATTGGCGATAGCAGTGGTTTAGGCACACCCAATTTCTATTGAGACGCGATGCTGGTCGTTCATGGAGATACACGCTCGGGCAACTGCCTGAAGGTCCGGTGGATGCTCGAGGCCCTGCGGCGCGATTATCGCTGGGTCGAAACGGATGTCATGAGCGGTGCGACCCGCACGGCGGCCTTCCTGGCGCTGAACCCCTTTGGGCAAGTTCCCCTACTGGTTCTGGAGGATGGCCGTAGCCTCGCGCAGTCCAACGCCATCATCCTGCACCTTGGGGAAGGGACGACCTTCATCCCGAACGACGACTACGAACGGGCGCGGATGCTGGAGTGGTTGTTCTGGGAACAATACAGCCACGAGCCCTATATCGCAGTGGCGCGGTTCCAGCGGGTTTTCAGCGGCAAGTCGGCGGAAGAGATCGACCCGAAGTTGATGGAGCGTGGCCGGGCGGCTCTGGCCCGGATGGAGCAGGAACTGTCCGGCAACCGCTGGCTTGCGGGCGGTCAGGCTGCGACGCTCGCGGACCTCGCCCTGGTTGCCTACACACGGGTCGCCCATGAAGGCGGCTTTGACCTTGGCCCCCATCCGGCGATCCGCGACTGGATCAGCCGGACGGAAGGGGCGTTCGGCATCAGACCTTAGCCGGGGCGTAGTTCGGCGACAGGATGTGTATGACCAGCAGCGCGATGAGGTAGGCTGAGGCCGGAGCCCACCGAGCTGACATCGGAGAACAGATAGGCTTCGATCAGGGGGGACCGAAGGTGATCAGGTTCAGGTCAGGGCAGGGCGGGGACCACCCGGCAATGGATCGTACCGACGCTCGAGAATGAACAGGCCGAGACCGCGCCGGGCGCGACCTCATGCACTCCCGTCACGGCACCGGTTGAAATGAGCGCACCCGCCGCGAGCGGGCGGCCGCTCCGGGCGCAATGCTCGAGCAGGAACCGGACCGACTCCAGAATCCCGCGGGGGATCGAGGCGGCCATGCCATTGCCGACGACGGTCCCGTCCACAATCGTCTCCACCTGGATCTCATCAAGACGTGTAGCCCAGTTGGAGATCTCGGCACCCAGAACCAGCCCGGCATTGTTGCCAAAGTCGGAGGCGACCACGGCCGACCCCAGATCATTGATGGTCTTGAGCGGGCTCCCCGCGAACTCCACGCCGACATGAAGCGCCTCGATAGCGGCGACGGCCTGTTCGATGGACCAGTCGACTTGCTCGGGATCAATGCGACCGACCCGGGCGACAAACTCCGCTTCAACGGCAGCGAAGCCGCCGACAAAGGCGGGCAGGGGTGTGGGCTCGTCGGTCGCAATCCAGAGATTTCGCGCGAAGATGGGCCCCGCGACGCGGTGCGTGCCCAGACGATCCTGAAGCGCCGGAGGGACCATGCCCACCTTCCACGCAACGATTTCGTCGGGGTAGGCGGCGATGGCTGCATCCTGCGTCGCATAGGCTGTCGCCATGTCCTGCGGCAGGTCGCCCGGATAGTCAGCCAGGGCGCGGCGAGCGAGCCGCGCCTCGACGAAGCGATGAGCGACAGCCTCTGCTGCTGTCCGAACCGCGGGGGCGCTGAGGGCGCTCATGCTTCACGCGTCAGAATGTTCGAGATGCCTGTCACGCAGAGTTTCGCCAGTCTACTTCCTCGCCGGTCTTGTCGCCGGTCGGAGGATGATTGAAGCGTTAGGAAACCGGTGTCAACGGGTGGGCGGCGCGGGCTGGGCATCCTCTTACTTTCGTTGGCGAACGGACGACGACGGTTGTATGGCTGATCTGGAGAGACGGAGAGGTCGAGCTTGACCGACGACGATATCGCCAACGGCCGAAGTGGCCTGAAGCCCGGCAAACGCCCGACGATCAATGATGTGGCGCGGATCGCCGGGGTCTCCAAGAAGACCGTCTCGCGGGTCATCAACCAATCGCCGTTCGTGCGCGAGGAAACGCGCGTCAAGGTCAGCGCCGTTATTGAGGAACTCGGGTTCACGCCTGACGTCCAGGCGCGTGGCCTGGCGTTTCGGCGGTCGTTTCTCGTCGGTCTGATCTACGACAACCCCAGTCCCAACTATGTCGTGAACATGCAGCAGGGGGTGCTGGATGCCTTGCGCGGCTCGGGGCTCGAGTTGGTCGTTCACCCCTGCGATCGGGGGAACCCGAATCTGGTCGCCGAAATCCGCGCGTTCGTCGAGCGGCAGAAGCTGTTCGGGGTGATCCTTCCGCCCTCGGTGTCGGAAGACGAGTCGGTCATTGACGTGCTGCGCGAGCTTGACTGCCCCTACGTGCGGATCGCGTCGGTTTCGCTGGATGAACCCGGGCGCATGCTGGTGACGAACGACCACCTTGGCGCAGCCGAGGCCGGGCGACACCTGGCGGATCTGGGCCATCGCCGCATTGGCTTCATCTCCGGGCCGACCCTGTTTCGATCCAGTGCCCAGAGGGGCGGCGGCCTGCGCGGTGCGCTCGCAGAGAAGGGCGTTGCCCTAGATGAGCGTTATGTCGCCCAGGGTGCCTACACCTTCGAAAGCGGTGTGGAGGCGGCCAGGACGCTCCTGGCGCTCGATCCCCCGCCCACGGCGATCTTCACCGGGAACGATGAAATGGCGCTGGGCGTGTTCAAGGTCGCGCGGGACATGGGCCTGGAGATCCCTCGCGATCTTTCCATCGTCGGCTTCGACGACCTGCCAATGGCATCTCGGGTCTGGCCCAACCTGACCTCGGTGCGCCTGCCGATTCGTGACATGGGCCGCATGGCGGCAGAAAAGCTGCTTGCCCCAATGCGCGGGCTGGACGCCGCAACACTCGATCAGCCGGAAGTGCGACCGTCGCTGGTCATTCGTGATTCGGCGACGGCCCTGAAGGTCTGAGGGCTCAGACGACCGTGCGGATATAGTCCGCGATCGCCTGATCCTTGGCGTTGGCGAAGAAATAGTCCTTGAACCGCTCCCCCGCGATTGCGGATTTCAGCAGGTCCTGATCGACCGACTGAAGCACCGTCAACATGTCGTTGCAGGTCACGCTCTTCAGTTGCTTCAGGATGCCCCGATTGCGGGCCATGATCTCCGCGCGTTCCTTAGGATAGCCCAGGCCGCGCTCGCCGTCGAACAGCTTGCTGTAGACGTCCTGCAGGTTCAGTTCGGCGGCCCAGCCGAAGCCCTTGGCATAGGGCATGGAAATGGCGTTGCCGTCGTTGATCTGGGCGAACAGGAAGGCGTCGGTCGGATCGATCACCAGGCCGCAGAACACGCCGGGCATGGCGTTGCAGGCCAGCATGGATCCCATGCCGGTGCCGCAGCCCGTGACGACGAAGTCGGCCGCGCCCGAGTTCAGCAGGATGCCCGTCAGAAGCCCGTTCATGACGTAGGTCAGCGAGGCTTTGTCCTCAGCTGAGTACATGCCGTAGTTGAAGACCTCGTGCCCCAGAGGCTCCGCCACGGCGGTCAGGGCGGTGTGGATGATGCCGTTCTTGGCGGCCTGGCTGTTCTCGGTGATCAGCGCGATCTTCATGGCGTTCCTCAGGGACTTGAAGGCGAAAACGGCCGCCTCGTTGCATCGGGATATGACACCGGTTACCTGTGGTCGCAACCCGGAGTGGGCGCTATGACCGCGCCGATCGTCTTCTGTATTTTCTGGATCCGTTGAACCCATGCCCGCCAATTCCTTCGACCTGACCGGAAAAGTCGCCGTGGTGACCGGCGGGAACACCGGAATCGGCCAAGGCATCGCCCTCGCTCTCGCAGCGGCAGGCGCCTCGATCGCCTCGGTCGCAAGACGGCCGTCGGACGACACCGTGGGCCAGTGCCTGGCGAAGGGCGTCCGGGCGATCTCGGTTCAGGCGGACCTCGGGTCGATCGAGCCGGTCGGCCGGATCGTGGAAGAGGCGACCGAGGCCCTCGGACCCATCGACATTCTGGTGAACAATGCCGGGATCATCCGCCGTGCCGACGCCGTTGATTTCACCGAAGCCGACTGGGACGCGGTGATGGACGTCAATCTGAAGTCCGTCTTCTTCCTCAGCCAGGCCGTCGCCCGACGCTGGATCGCCGAGGGGCGCAGCGGAAAGATCATCAATACGGCTTCCATGCTGAGTTTCCAGGGCGGCATCCGCGTGCCGTCCTACACATCGTCGAAGTCGGGCATCGCCGGCCTGACCAAGCTGATGGCCAATGAGTGGGCCAAGCATGGCATCAACACCAACGCCATCGCGCCGGGCTACTTCGCCACCGACAACACCCAGGCGCTGCAGGACGACCCGGTGCGTTCCAAGGAAATCCTGGGGCGCATTCCTGCCGGCCGTTGGGGTCAGCCGGCCGACATAGGAGGAGCCGCTGTGTTCCTGGCCTCGTCGGCGTCAGACTACGTCCAGGGTATCACCCTGCCGGTCGATGGCGGTTGGCTGGCAAGGTGATCCGGGTCTAACGTCTGCCCATGACCATCCTGTGCTTCGGTGAGATGCTGTTGCGTCTCACGCCCCCTGCCGGCGAGCTCCTGATGCAGTCGCCCGGTCTGACCGTGCGGCCCGGCGGCGCTGAAACCAATGTCGCTGTGTCGCTGGCGCGTTTTGGCGCGCCGGCGGCGATTGCGACGGTCCTTCCGGACAATGCTCTTGGCCATGCTGCCCGCGATGAGGCCCGCAAGCATGGGGTGGACACCTCGCGGGTCCGCTTCCTGCCGGGCCGGATGGGCCTTTACTTCCTGACGCCCGGGGCCGTGAGACGGCCGTCGGAGGTGCTTTACGATCGCGCGGGTTCGGCCTTCGTCCAGCATGTCGCTGAAGCGTTCGACTGGTCGACGCTCTTGCAGGGCGTGGAGTGGCTCCATTTGTCAGGTGTCACGCCCGCTACCGGACCAGGCGGATCCCAGGCGGCTGTTGCGGCGGTTCGGGCGGCCGAAGCGGCCGGGGTCAAGGTCAGCTTCGACGGCAACTTTCGCGGCAAGATGTGGTCGGAGTGGAACAACAATCCGGCCGCAGTCCTGGGTCAGCTGATGGCGGGCGCGGATCTCGCATTCGCCGATGACCGGGACTTCTCTCTGATTCTGGGGCGCGACTTCAACAGTCCGGACCCTGCCGAGAGGCGGCGCGCTGCGGCCCGGGCGGCGTTTGAGACCTGGCCGCGTCTGCAGCGCGTATGCTGCACGCTGCGCATCAATGACAGCGTTGCGGACCAGACCCTGTCGGCTGTCATGATCACGCGAAACGGGGAGCATCACGCCGGCCCCATCGCCCTGACGGGGGTCGTGGACCGGGTCGGCGGCGGCGACGCCTTTGCCGCAGGCGTTCTCCATGGCGTTGCGAAGGGCTGGGCTGACGCAGATGCGCTAGGCTTTGGACTGGCAGCGGCGGCCCTGAAACACTCCGTCTCCGGGGACTTCAACCTGTTTGACGAGGCCCAGGTCCGCGCCGCCATGAGCGCGGACGGCTTCGATATCCGACGCTGATCGCGGAACGCGGTTTCCAGAATTCTTAACCTCGACCGTTCACCGTGAACCCTGGCCGGGCAGGACTGGCACTCGGAGAATGGCATGACCGAACTGTCGGTCGCCCAACGCGCGGTGCTCGCGCAAATGGTCGAGCGCCTGCCTGACAGGACGCTGAAGACCCTGTCCCTGGCCGTCACCCAGATGCCGGGTGCGCGGGCTCGTGCCCTGTCCCAAATGCTGGCGGAGGAGGGCATTGATCGGAACCGTCGCGCGGTCGCCTTCGCGCCGATGATACCGTTGTTCGCTCCTCGCCCGGATGGTGTGGAGGGCCTGACGTTTCCGCCGGCTATCCTGCCGCGCCTTTGGAAGGCCGCCTCGGCCACGGCTCCGGCACTGTTGGGTACACTGGACGACATTCGTCTGCGCAAGGACGATCTCAGGGTTGTCGCAGTCGCGGATCGCTACTGTATTGCGGCATCGGGCTTTATCCGGGATCAGCCCGACGTCGTCTGGCCGGCCGCACCCGGCAAAGAGGCGGAGCGCGAGGCCGGTCTGACCGAACTCGCCCGATGCTTTGACCTGGCTGTGATGGCGCGGCGGGCCCTGAAGTCGCTGCCGAACTGGATCCTGCGACCGACACCGGACCAGCTCGCGGAGTTGCGTCTCTTGGTGCGGGACGCGGCCGAGATCACGCCTGACGGCGGGCCGAGCATGCTTGAGATCCTGTTCGCTCATCTGACCGACGCGGCTCTGGTCCTGCGCCTTGTGGTTCACTCGTCCCGTTCAGCCAGCAAGGAAGGCGTTCTTTCGGGGTCGGAGATGGCCGTCTTCGTCAACCGGCTACTGGCCGAGGTCGAGTCGCGCGTCGCTCGCATCGGCGCGTTCAAGGCCACGGCGGGTGTGGATCCCGGACCCCAGATCAAGGCCGACATCGCCTGGTGCGCCGAGACGCTCGCCGAACTCGACATGACGCTTCAACTCGACCCCAATGGCGAGTGGGGCAAGGCGGCGCGTGACGCGCGCGCGCGGATCAACCGCAGCCTTTCGGCCACGCTCAAGTCGACCGACAAGACCCTGGACAAGGTTCTGCCGATGAAGCGGGTTCAGACGGCAGGGCGCATGACGCGCGAGGCACCGGACCTGGAACAACCGGTTGCTCCTGAAGCGATCCACACCGCCAGTGCCCTCTTGACCCTCGTCGGGGCGATAAGGACCGCAGCCCAGATCTTTGGCATCGAAAGCCAGAGGTCACAGCTGGTCCAGTCAGCGATCGACCGGATAAGGACCTTCGTCGACCTGACCATCGAGGCTGTCAATTCCGGTGAAGTCCAGGATCAGTCCCGCGTGCTGGCTCATGTCGAAACCCTGGCGAAGTTCCTCACGCTGATCGATGCGACAGAGCCTGCGCGCACGGTTCGACGGCGCGCCGCCGCCGCAGGGTCACTGGCCAGGACGGCCTGATCAAGACACGGCGTCGCGGCCCCTCGCGGGCGGCCTCGGCTTGGTCTAAGCGT
>JADCBH010000304.1 GCA_020253595.1 Brevundimonas sp. | reverse complement strand
TTGAAAGCTGCGCAGACCGGCCTCTTGCCAACCCCACCAACCCCAGCTCAGATCACCCAAGGACTCTCGTTATGGCTGGATGAGAAACGGGGGTCACGTCAGGAGCCAAGGCGATGGCCAGCACAGGGAGACGAGACGACAGAAGCGCGGAAGCCCTGGAGTACCGCAGGCTCTACAAGACCCGCCGTTGGCAGCGGACCCGCAAGGACCAGCTATCAGCCCATCCCCTCTGCGCTATGTGCCAGGAGGGCGGAAGGGTCACCCCTGCCACCATTTGCAACCACGTCGACAAGAAGTCCAAGCAGACGGAAAAAGGGTTCTTCGCAGGCCCGTTCAACAGCCTGTGCGCCACCCATCACGACAGCACCCAGCAACGCGTTGAGAGCCGAGAGGCCAGGGGCATGAACCCACAGCAGGCCTTCGGAGCCGATGGCTGGCCTCTCTGAGGGGTGGGGGGCGGTCGAAAGTCTACAGCTTTGCGCTCGCGGACCGGCGGGGGCGGAAAAAACCCACAGGCGCATATTTCGAACCGGGGGTCGGAACTACCCTGACCGGTCGCTGCGCTGATCCAAGGCAGACAATGTCCTTGCCCGCGAGTTGCCCAAAATCTCTGTGTCAGGCCCTTCTGGGCAGACACGGGGCCGGGGATAGGCAGCGCCGCGCTGCGGGCAGGCGTCGTCAGCGTCGAGCAGGCGGGAACAGCGGGAGCCGGACCGGAAAGCACGTGATTCCATTGATGAAAGGTGGTTGCCACCTCTCTCTTTGGAGTGGGAACTCAATGGGAACCAGGTGGGAACCCCTCTCCCATCCGGCCATGCCGCCAAAGCGGGCGGCGAGCCTTTCCGCGGAGCTAAGTTTGGGCTGACAGAGCGCCGGTACCTATTGCGCTTCGGGGCGATCCCCAAGCAGGAAGGTCCAGATAACCGCCGCTCCGTCGATGTCGCGACTGGAGACGCCCGCCGTCCGCGGTTGAACTTGCCTCGGTCCGGCCTCCGCCAATCTCGGCAGTTGATGGCCGCCGCCGTCAACCGAATAGAGGACGACCGTGGTTCCATCAGCGCAAGCTCTGTGAGCCTCCAGTGACACCCGTGTGCCGTCCGAGGGATCCACGTCGGGAAGATCGAGGCGTTCGGGATCGCCGATGCAGCCGTTGGCTTGCACCCAGAAATCGACGGTCTCCCTTGTAGACAAAACCATGCCGCGGTCCTGCCCGGTGATCGGCGCAACGGGTCCGCCATCGTAGGGCATCATGACGTCCGCCGTACCGTTCATGAGTAGCACCGGAATCGGTCTCGATGGCCGACATGTGGTCTGGAGCGGTTCCGGCAAGTTGGCGACGAAAGCAGCGACACCGGCGAGGCGATCGCTGATCTCGCAAGCCAATCGAAGCGTCATCATGCCGCCGTTGGAGCCGCCGGTGACATAAACTTGGTCGGGATCTGCAGAGCCATCCGCTATCAGTCGGCCGATCATGGCGCTGAAGAAGGCGACATCGTCGGGCGCGTCGCCGCGTGCCAGCAGAAAGGACGTTTGCCTGCCATCGTTCCAGCCCGAGCCCGGACCGCCGGCACCGTTGGGATGAACGGTGATTACGCCGTCGCGCAGGCCGCGCTCATGAAGGCCGTAGCGAAAGGTCCCGCGGCCGTCTGTAGGACCGCCGCCATGCAAGACGAACACCACCGGGGCTGGACGGGTCAAGCCCGGCGGCCGCACGATCCAGTAGCTACGCTCGCGACCGCCCACGTCGATGCGTTCAAGCGAGGCTTCCTGCGGCGCAGAAAGATTGGCCATCCGCGCGAGTTGTTCCGTCGTGAACAGGGGATCACGCTCTTGCGCCTTGCTCGTCGTCGCGGCCAACATCAGGCCGAGAGCCACAGGAAGCAAAAAGAGGTCTGGCCGTGGCAATTCAAACTCTCCCAAGCGCCAGCGTTCAAGCGGCGAGCGCTGACATGATGGTTCTTCTCATATGACGCTTGGGCGGACCGTATCCGTCGCCCCAGCAAGGTGTTGGAGCCAAAAGTGTGTGCAGGTGTTGCCTGGGTTGTCAGCGCTGAACGCGCCCAGGCGCTCAGACAACGAATCGCCCTGGTCGCGGCCAATCAGACGGTCACCACGATCTTGCCGATGGCCTGACGCGCCAGAAGCCGGGAGATCGCCTCACTTCCTTGCTCAAGAGCGAAGACCTCCGAAATCCTTGGCCGCAAACCGCCGGCCTTCCAATGGTCGAGCAGATCGGCGATCAGGGCGGCGTTGGCTTGGGGATCGCGCATTGTGAAGGCACCCCAGAACACGCCGACGATCTGGGTCGATTTGAGAAGAACGAGGTTGAGCGGGATCGATGGAATACCCGCCGCGAAGCCGATGACAAGATAGCGGCCGGACCAGCCCAGCGCGCGAAGTGCGGGCTCGGCATAAGGGCCACCCACAGGGTCGAACACAACGTCGGGCCCCGCCTCGCCGCAGATCGCCCGAATTTCCGCTTGAAACGCCTTGCCTTGCGCCTTGTCGACCAAGTCGGCGGGGTAGACGAGGATGTCATGGGCACCAGCCTCTCGAGCCGCCTTACCCTTGGCCTCAGTCGAGACACCGGCGACCACTCGCGCGCCCATACGTTTGCCCAGTTCGACCGCCGCCAGGCCGACGCCGCCCGAGGCACCCAGAACCAGTAGCGTCTCGCCGGCCCTGAGGTCGGCTCTCAACTTCAAGGCGTAGTGGGCGGTGGCGTAGGTCATCAGAAAGGCCGCCGCCTGTTCGAAATCCATGTCGTCAGGAGCCAGAACGCAACGGGAGGCAGGAATGGCGATTCGTTCTGCCATCCCATTCCAGCCGCAAAGCCCGAAAACCCGGTCACCGATTTCGAAACCCGTGACGTCAGGGCCGACGGCCTCTACCACGCCGGACACCTCGCCACCGGGGGCGAAGGGGCGCGGGGGCTTAAACTGGTACTTGTCCTCGATGATGAGGGCATCGGGGAAATTGATCCCGACTGCCCGCACGGAAACGACCAACTCTCCGGTGGCAGCAACCGGCTCGGGGAGCTCGGCCATTGTCAGGGTGTCCGGTCCGCCGGGCTCCCGGCTAATCAACGCCTTCATGCGAAGTTCCGATGGCTATAACGGCTCGACCGGCGGCAGACGATAGTCGCCGGAGAGAAGCTCGGGTTCAGGAAGATAGGCCCGCAGGACCAGAGCGAAGCGCCCATCGGGGGCGGGCAACCAGTTGGCCCGGCGCGCCTCGCCAGGATCTGGGCCAATCCAGAGCGTCAGGCCTCCGTCGGCATCGCGAGTGAGCCCCGGCGTCCGGTCGCCGATGGCGTAGCGATTCAGGGGGTTGGGCGTGAAGAACAGATCGCCCTCAGGCGTGGTTTCGTACAGGCTGAGCGACCAGAAGGCCCGCGCCGGGGGCAGGCGGCCGGGCTCGAACCGAAGACGATGGAGTCGAGTGCCGTCATAGGTCCGATCTGGAGATGATCCGGCCCCGCGCATATACATTGCCTCCCTCGGCTCCAGCGCAGCGAGGCCCCAGCGGGCGATGGAGGCGCGATACAGAAAGTCGTCGCCGAAGTTCCCAAGTTGCGGCTTAGGATACAGCCAACCCGCCAAGGCCTGAGCTGTCTCCGGTTCCTGTTCCACGGCGCGCCGTGCGTCCGCCACGCCGCCTTCGATCGTGGTTGACCAGGCCGGTTCGTTCTCTCTTTCGAGCACAGTCCGCAGGGCCTCGTTGATCCTCCCCTGGTGGGCCCGGGGCGGTGGATTGGCCTCGATCAACTCGACCATCGATCGTAGCTCCGCCGTCGCGCCCGCGTCTCGGCCCGGAGGTTCACCCGGTGGTTGCGCCGCCGGTCCCGTGAGCCCGAGCCCGTGCTGCACGGCGCGCGCAGCGGCCAGGTCGTCCGCGCCTTCGACCAAGGTCCGACCCAGCCCCCAGACCCAGGAAGTCGGTGCCGTGATCCCGTCTCGTCTTCCCCTCGTGCCGGGCGCAAAGAGTCTCAGTTGGACACCGCGCCCGTTGTTCGCTCGCGTGCCCGCGTAGGCGAAATTGTTCGAATACATGTCCATGAGAGCCACCGAGAGATATCGGTCTCGGGCCGCCGGAACAGTCAGAGTGACCGGGCCCTGGTTCAGGTCGATCCACGCGGACGAATAGAGGGTGTCG
>JADCBH010000303.1 GCA_020253595.1 Brevundimonas sp. | reverse complement strand
TAGGTCCAGCCGCCGACGCCGACACGAATGGGGTGGGTCATTGCTCGTATCCCATAGGGTCTGCGAGCCAGTCCTCGCGTCCATTACGGACACGCAGGATGATGACGTCCGGCGGTCGCGTCTCGTAGATGATAACGTGTGATCCCGCTGGCAGCGTGCGGATTTCGGACGTCAGATGCTCGCGCAAACGGCCCATGCTGGGAAACTCGGCAAGGCGCCGGAAGGCCCGCTCAAGGTCATCCTGGTAAGCGTCGGCCTGACGCTGTCCGAACAAATCGTAGCCCTGAAGGTAGATGGCCAGAATGTCCTCGGCAGCCTGCGGGGCAAGCCGATAAGCCATCAGGCGGATTTCTTGCGTTGGGCGATGATGTCCAGTGCCTTCTGCCGGATGTCCTCCATCGTCAGATCGCTGATGCCGCTGGCTCGGGCCTCGTCGATCAGACCCTGCCAATGGGCGATCTTGGCCGACCGTTCCTGATCGCGTCGGATCAGGTCGCGAATGTAGTCGCTGGAGTTGGCGTACCGGACGCCGTCCGTCTGCGACTCGACCCATGACTTCATCGGATCCGGCAGGGAGATGTTCATCGTCGCCATCAGGAGCTCCTGTTCGATGCCAAAGAAAATGACAAAGTTTGGCATTGCTGTCGAGGTCGGGCGTTTCACTCGATCCGCTGACCCGCTATCACCCGCCGATGACGACCCTGCTCTATGGCCGCCCGCCCCTGGTGTTCGATCCGCCCGGCGACGCCGTCCAGACCTCGCCGCTGATCCCCGGTTCGACCGCGATTGAAAGTCTCGACGACCAGTCGGTTGAGGCGGCCATGATCTATGCGCCGCCCGGCGTGCTGGAGCGTCGGTATATCGTGGCGCAGGCGCTGCGGGTGCTGAAAGTCGGAGGACGGCTGGATGTGCTGGCGCCCAAGGATCGGGGCGGGTCGCGGCTCAAGAAGGAGCTGGAGGGGTTCGGCCTGACCTTCACCGAGGCGGCCAAGGCGCATCATCGGCGCTGCATCGCCGCGCGGCCTGAGACGGTCGAGGGCCTCGAGGCGGCGATCGCGGCGGGTGGGCTGCAGAAGGTCGCGGGGCTGGAGGCCTGGTCGCAGCCCGGCGTCTTCGCCTGGGACCGGATCGATCCGGGTTCGGCCTTGCTGGCGGCTCATGTGCCGGAGCTGAAGGGGGCCGGGGCGGACCTGGGTTGCGGATACGGCGCTCTGGGGACGGTGGTTCTGAGGTCGCCGACTGTGACATCCCTGAGGCTGGTCGATCTGGACCGGCGGGCGGTCGAGGCGGCTCGGCGCAACATCGAGGACGGACGCGCGACCTTTGAGTGGGCCGATGCGCGCACTCTGCCTGACGGCGGCGATCTGGACTTCATCGTCTCCAACCCGCCCTTCCATGACGGGGGTGCGGAGGACCGTCGGCTGGGCCAAGCCTTCATCCGAAAGGCCGCAGGGATGCTGAAAAAGGGCGGGGTGCTGTGGCTCGTGGCCAACCGACACCTTCCCTATGAGGCCGAGCTGAACGCCGCTTTCAAGCGGGTGAGGCCGGTCGCCGACCAGGGCGGCTACAAGCTGTTCGAGGCGGTGAAGTGAACCTCGCTCAAGCAGCCCAAGGGGCGGTAGCGAAATGAAGAAGGCTGCGACCGCCCGGGTCGACAAGCTGCTGTCGTCCATGGGCTATGGCTCGCGGGCCGAGATCGCCCGGCTGGGCAAGGTGGGCGGCATTGTGCTGAACGGCGTCGACCTGACCGATGTGTCGCACCGGATCGCGTTGACGCCGGACCTGCCCGATCGGATGGTGATCGACGGACGCCCGGTCGATCCGCCGCCCGGTCTGGTCCTTATCCTGAACAAGCCGCTCGGCATGACCTGTTCGCACAAGGAGGACGGGGCGCTGGTCTATGACGTCCTGCCGGACCGATGGCGGCGTAGGGATCCCGCCATCTCGACCATTGGACGTCTGGACAAGCAGACGAGCGGCCTGTTGCTGCTGACCGACGACGGCGACCTGCTGCATCGGGTGATTTCACCCAAGCGCCATGTGGCCAAGGTCTATCGCGCGACGCTGGCCCGGCCGCTGGTCGGGACCGAGGAGATGCTGTTCGCTTCGGGGACGCTGGTTCTGGAGGGTGACGACAAGCCTCTGGCCCCCGCCGTGCTCGAACCGCTCGGCCCGTCCGAGGCCCGGCTCACAGTGACGGAGGGACGCTATCACCAGGTGCGGCGGATGTTCGCGGCCGTGGGAAACCACGTCGAGGCCCTGCACAGAGAGCGGCTCGGTGCGCTGGCCCTGCCGGAAGATCTCGCGCCGGGACAGTGGCGGCGGGCGACCGAAGCCGAGGTCACGGCGATCTTTGCGTGATGCCGACCGGGATTGACCCGTCGAGGCAGCCGCTGCACCTGCAACCCATGACCCGCGTCAAGATCTGCGGCCTGACCACGGCCGACACCCTGGATGTCGCCCTCGACCACGGGGCGGCCTTCGTGGGGGCGGTGTTCTTTGCCCGGAGTCCAAGGAACATCTCGCCGGAGGACGCCCGGCCCCTGTTCGAGCGGGCACGGGGGCGGGCCGGGATCGTGGCGGTCACCGTCGGCGCAGACGACGATCTGCTGAGCCGTATCGGCGCCCATCTGAGGCCCGATTTCGTGCAACTGCATGGGCGCGAGACCGTGGCGCGTGCGCACAAGGTGCGGGCGCTGACCGGGGCGGGGATCATCAAGGTGTTGCCGGTCTCGAAAGCCGACGACCTGAATGCCGCCGCAGTGTGGGAGGATCATGCCGATCACCTGATGTTTGACGCCCGCCCGCCCGAGGGTTCGGCCCTGCCCGGCGGGGTGGGTGCCTCCTTCGATTGGGCGATGATGCAGGGGCGAACCTTCCGGCATGCCTGGTTCCTGGCGGGCGGACTGACGCCCGATAATGCGCGCGAGGCTGCGGCGATCAGCGGCGCGCCCCTGCTGGATGTGTCCTCTGGCGTGGAAAGCAGCCCCGGTGTTAAGGACCCGGCCCGGATCGCGGCCTTCCTGACGGCTGTGACCTGACCCTCCTCCCCGGCCGTATTTCGGCCTCCGCCGACCGCAAGGCTGATCGCTCCGTGAACGCCATCATTCCCAATCAGTACGCCATGCCCGACGCCGAAGGGCGGTTCGGCCCCTATGGTGGGCGCTTCGTGGCCGAGACCCTGATGCCGCTCGTGCTGGAGCTGAACCAGGCCTATGAGGCGACCAAGGCGGACCCGAGCTTCCAGGCCGAACTGGACGACTTCCTGACCCACTATGTGGGCCGGCCCAGCCCGCTGTATTTCGCCGAGCGGCTGACGGCGCACCACGGCGGGGCCAAGATCTGGTTCAAGCGCGATGAGCTGAACCATACGGGCGCGCACAAGATCAACAACTGCATGGGCCAGATCCTGCTGGCCATGCGGATGGGCAAGAAGCGCATTATCGCCGAGACCGGCGCGGGTCAGCACGGCGTGGCGACGGCGACGGTGTGCGCCCGCTTCGGCCTGCAATGCGTGGTCTACATGGGCGCAGCGGATGTCGAGCGGCAGTCGCCGAACGTCTTCCGCATGAAGCTGCTGGGGGCCGAGGTCGTGCCGGTGACGAGCGGGCGCGGCACGCTGAAGGACGCGATGAACGAGGCGCTGCGTGACTGGGTCACCAATGTCGCAGACACCTATTATCTGATCGGCACGGCGGCGGGGCCGCATCCCTATCCGGCTATGGTGCGCGACTTCCAGTCCGTGATCGGGCGCGAGACGAAGGTCCAGATGCAGGCCCGGCGCGGCAAGCTGCCCGACGCCGTCGTCGCAGCCATCGGCGGGGGATCCAATGCGATCGGCCTGTTCCATCCCTTCATCGAGGACGCGGGCGTGCGTCTGATCGGGGTCGAGGCGGCCGGGCGCGGGCTGGACGGACCGGACCATGCGGCGAGCCTGCAAGGCGGCCGTCCGGGCGTTCTGCACGGCAACCGGACCTATCTGCTGCAGGACGAGGACGGCCAGATCCTGGAGGGCCATTCGATTTCGGCCGGGCTCGACTATCCGGGTATCGGGCCGGAACACGCCTGGCTGAAGGACATCGGCCGGGCCGAGTATCGTGCGGCGACCGACGTGGAGGCGCTGGAGCATTTCCAGCTGTGCTCGAAGCTGGAAGGCATCATCCCGGCGCTGGAGCCCAGCCATGCACTGGCCCGCGTCGGCGAGATCGCCCACGAAATCGGCAAGGACGGCGACGTGGTGCTGAACATGTGCGGGCGGGGCGACAAGGACATCTTCGCGGTGGCGAAGCATCTCGGCGTGGAGCTGTGAGCATGAGCGTTTCGATCCTGATGGCGGCCGTTCTGGCCCAGACCCCGGCGGCCCCGCTGGATGTGTCCGTGCCGGCCGTTGCGGGCGTGACGGCCGATCCGACCTGCGGCGGACGGTCCGAACTGGCGACGATGGCGACCTGCGTGGTGACGACCCAGGCCGCGATCAGCGGCGTCATCGACGCATGGACGGCGGATTTCGAGCGACAAGGCTGGCTGGCGGCCGGCGGCGGCGACAACCGCGTGGTCTATGTCCGTCGTCGTGCCGAAGGCGGCTGCGACGGCTTCCAGATTCTGGCCTTCGCCGACGGCAATGTCGCCGCGCCTGCCGCTCCGGCCTATCTGGCCATGGCGGCGATCCCCGGTGACGTCTGCGCCGCCCAGCCCTCGACGCCTGCGTCCCCCCAATGACCACTGCCCGTATCGACGCCCGCTTCGCCGCCCTGAAGGCCGAGGGTCGCGCCGGCTTCGTCGCCTATGTGATGGCGGGAGACCCGTCGCGCGACGAGGCGCTGGACATCCTGCGCGGCCTGCCGGCGGCCGGTGCCGACATCATCGAACTGGGCTTTCCCTTTTCCGATCCCATGGCCGAGGGTCCGCCGATCCAGCGCGCGGCCCTGCGAGGGCTGAAAGCCGGGCTGACGCTGAAGGGCACGCTGGACCTGGCCCGGGCGTTCCGGGACGGAGACGCGCAGACGCCCGTGATCCTCATGGGCTATCTCAATCCGATCGAGTCCTATGGCTATGCCGCCTTCGCGCGCGATGCGGCTGCGGCCGGTGTCGATGGGGTGATCGTGGTCGACTGCCCGCCGGAAGAGGCAGATCCGCTGACCGACGCGCTGGACGCCGAGCAGGTCTCGCTGATCCGGTTGGCCACGCCGACGTCGGACGATGCCCGACTCGAAGTGGTGGCGAGGCGGACTTCGGGCTTCGTCTACTATGTGTCGGTCGCGGGTGTGACGGGCGTCAAGGAGGCCCAGTCGGCCTCGGTTGCGCCGGCGGTGGAACGCGTTCGGCGGGCCTCGGGCCTGCCGGTCGCTGTAGGCTTTGGCGTCAAGACGCCGGAGCGGGCGGCCGAGATCGCGCGGGTGTCGGATGCGGTGGTCGCCGGCTCGGTTCTGGTCGATGAGGTGGCAGCGGCGCTGGAGGCGGGCGAACCCGCCGCGACCCGCGTGTTGACCAAGGTCCGCGCCCTGGCCCAGGCCGTGCGGGGTGCGCGGGTCGTGGAAACCGTCTAGGAGCCTGCGAATGGCCGACAAGACCCCTCCCAAACCCCCGCAGGAAAAGCGCGGAGGCTGGCTCAGCCGCTTCGCGCCCGGTGTTCGCAAGATCGTCAGCCGCCGGGACACCCCTGATAATCTCTGGGTCAAGGATCCGGATTCGGGCGACATGCTGTATCGCCCGGACCTGGAGGCCGCCCTGTGGGTGACGCCGTCGGGCCGTCATATGCGCATCAATGCGCGCCAGCGTCTGGGCTACACCTTCGACGGCGGGGCGTTCGAGCCCATCGAGACGCCGGACGTGCCTGAGGATCCGCTGAAGTTCTCGGACGGCAAGCCCTATCGCGAGCGACTGGCGGCCGCCCGCAAGGCCACGGGCCAGAAGGACGCCATGGCCATCGGCTATGGCGAGGTCGGGGGCGCGTCCTGCGTGGTCGTGGTCCAGGACTTCACCTTCATGGGCGGATCACTGGGGATGGCGGCCGGGGAGGCCTTCATCGCGGCAGCCCGGGCGGCGCTGGAGCGCGGCGTGCCCCTGGTGTGTTTCACCGCCGCTGGCGGTGCCCGGATGCAGGAAGGCGCGCTCAGCCTGATGCAGATGGCGCGCACGACGCTGGCGGTTCAGGAACTGAAAGACGCGGCCCTTCCTTATGTCGTGGTCCTGACCGATCCGACGACCGGCGGGGTGACGGCGTCCTACGCCATGCTGGGCGACGTGCATCTGGCCGAGCCCGGTGCGCTGATCGGCTTTGCCGGCCCGCGAGTGATCGAGACGACCATCCGCGAAAAACTGCCGCCGGGCTTCCAGCGTTCGGAGTATCTGCAAGAGAAGGGCATGGTCGACCGCGTCGTCGCCCGTGCCGACCTGCCCGAGACGCTGGGCCGCATCCTGTCGATGCTGATGGGCGGACGGCGCAAGGCCGCATAGGGCGACAGCGGTGGATCCCATCTCGGCCCGGCTGTGGGCGCGCATGCCCGACCGGATCGATCTGTCGCTGGAGCGGATGCATGCGCTGTGTTCAGCGCTGGGTGACCCCCAGACCCGTCTTCCCCCTGTGGTTCACGTCGCCGGCACCAACGGCAAGGGCTCGACCATCGCCAATCTGAGGGCGATGACCGAAGCGGCGGGTCTGCGGACCCACGTCTATACCTCGCCACATCTGGTGCGCTTTAATGAGCGGATCCGGCTGGCGGGTCGTCTGGTCGAGACCGATCGCCTGACGGCCGCCATCGATCGCGTCGAGGCCCTGCCCGACATCGATGCCACTGTGTTCGAGCGTACGACCGCAGCGGGCTTTCTGCTGATGGCCGAGGAGCCCGCTGATATCGCCCTGATCGAGGTGGGCATGGGCGGGCGGCTGGACGCGACCAATGTGATTGACCGGCCCCTGCTCTCCGTCATCACGCCAGTGGATGTCGACCATGCCGAGTTTCTGGGCTCGACCATATCGGCCATCGCGGCAGAAAAGGCCGGGATCCTGAAGCCGGGGGTCCGCGCCGTCATCGGACGTCAGTCCGAAGAGGCCGAGGTCGCCATCGCGGCACGCGCCCGGGCGATCGGGACGCCGCTGAGCGTCATGGGGATCGATTTCGACGCCTGGGGCGAACGGGACGGAATGGTCCTGCAGACCACCGACCGTCTTCTGGACCTGCCGGGCCCGGCGCTTCTGGGTCCGCACCAGATCGACAATGCCGGGCTGGCGGCGGCCGTGGCGGTCGAGCTCGATCTCCCGGATCGGGCAATCTCGGAAGGGCTGCGTCGCGCGGTCTGGCCCGCGCGCATGCAGCGGCTGACGCAAGGTCCATATGGACGCGCGGCCACCGCCGCCGGGGCGGAGCTGTGGCTGGACGGAGGTCACAATCCGCATGCCGCCCGGGCTTTGGCGGAGTTGCTGCAGGAGCGCCAGCGCATCGCGCCGCGTCCGCTCGCCCTGATTGTCGCCATGATGGAAAAGAAGGACCACGGGGGGTTCTTCGAGGCCCTGAAGGACGCAGGCCCCCATGTCTTCACGGTGACGTTCGAGGGCAAGGCGGCCGATCCGGAGGCGCTGGCGGCCGTGGCGCGCGGCCATGGCCTGGGGGCCCAGAGCGCGCCGTCGGTGACCGAAGCGCTGGACCGGGCGCTGCGCCTCGGCGCCGGGCGGATCGTGATCTGCGGATCGCTGTATCTGGCGGGCGAGGTCCTGGAGGCCGACCCGTCGACCTGGCCGACCTGAGGCGTAAAGGTCGCTTGACATTGGGCTCTGGCCGGGCAGAACCTCGTGCCCTGGAGGTGTCCATCATGATCCGTCGCTGTTTCCTCGCGTCTCTCATCGCGCTTGGCCTGTCCGGACCCACTGCCGCCCAGACGGCGTCACCCCTGCCGGCCGATCTGCAGGTGCTGTTCTGGCCCGCCGAGCGCCGCGAGCAGGACCTGCGGCGCATGCCAGAGTTGATCCCGCATGCCCGGATCGAGCCGTCACCGACGCCGCGTGTCCTGCCGGAAGGAGCGGCTCTGGATTTCGACCCAACCGCCTTCATGGACAGCCAGCGCGTATCGGGCCTGCTGGTCATCCAGGACGGCCAGGTTCGGATGGAGCGTTACGGGCTGGGGCTGACGCCGCAGGACCACTGGGACAGCTTTTCCATGACCAAGTCGCTGACCTCGACGCTGGTCGGGGCGGCGCTGGAGGACGGCGCGATCCGCAGTCCCTATGATCTGGTCACCGACTACATCCCCGAGCTGGCAGGCGGAGCCTATGACGGGGTCCAGATCGCCCATGTGCTGACCATGACCTCCGGCGCGCGATGGAGCGAGGACTATACCGACGCCCGGTCCGATGTAGCGCGGTTCTATCTGACGCCGCCGCCGGCCGACATGGACGCAACCGTGGCCTATCTGCGGGGCCTTCCACGCGAACATCCGCCCGGCGAGCGCTGGCACTACAACACCGGTGAGACCAATCTGATCGGGGTGCTGGTGGCGCGGGCCACGGGGCGGCCGCTGGCGGAATATCTGAAGGAAAAGGTCTGGGATCCGGCGGGCATGGAGGCCCCGGCCTTCTGGATGCTGGACGCCCAGGGCAAGGAAGCGGGCGGGTGCTGCGTCTCAGCCACGCTGAGGGACTGGGGTCGGGTTGGGCTGATGGCGCTGGAGCGGGGCACGGTCCCCGGCGGCCAGATCGCCGATCGCCGCTGGTTCGAGCGAGCCACGGCCCAGATGGTGGACTTTCCGGACAGCGACCGGGGCTATGGGGCCCAGTGGTGGACGCGGGCCGACGGCACGCAGTTCGAGGCGTCAGGCATCTTCGGGCAGATGATCCACGTCGATCCGGCCCGGAATCTCGTGGTCGTCTTCCTGTCGGCCTGGCCCGAAGCCACCAGCCGGGCGCGGTCCGACGAGCGGCAGGCCTTCCTAAGGGAGCTGAAAGCGGCGCTCTAGGGCCTCAGGCCCGCTCGACGCACATCGCCACGCCCATGCCGCCGCCGATGCAGAGGGTGGCCAAGCCTTTCGACAGGTCCTCGCGCTTCAGCTCGTGCAGCAGGGTGGTCAGGATGCGGGCACCGGACGCGCCGATCGGATGGCCGATGGCGATGGCCCCGCCGTTCACGTTGACCTTGGCCGGATCGAGCTCGAGCTCCTTGAGCACGCACAGGCTCTGGGCGGCGAAGGCCTCGTTGGATTCGACGCGGTCGAGATCGGCGACGGTCCAGCCGGCCTTCTGAAGGGCTTTCCGCGACGCCGGGATCGGGCCGGTGCCCATCACGGCCGGATCAACGCCCGCCGTGGCCCACGACGCGATGCGGGCGAGCGGCTCCAGGCCACGCGCCCTGGCATCGTCCGCCGACATCAGGACCAGGGCGGCGGCGCCGTCGTTCAGGCCCGAGGCATTGGCGGCTGTGACGGTGCCGTCCTTGGCGAAGGCGGGCTTCAGCTTCTCCATGGACTCCAGCGTCGCGCCGTGGCGGATGTATTCGTCCTTGTCGACGACCGTGTCGCCCTTCTTGCCCGCGATGGTGACCGGCGCGATCTCGGCGTCGAACTTGCCGGCCACCTGCGCGGCCTCGGCCTTGTGCTGGCTGGCGAGGGCGAAGGCGTCCTGATCGGCGCGGGTGATCTGCCACTTCTCGGCGATGTTCTCGGCCGTCTGACCCATGTGGTAGCCGTTGAAGGCGTCCCACAGGCCGTCCTTGATCATGGTGTCGATCAGCTGGAGATCGCCCATCTTCTGGCCCGAGCGCAGGTGCTGGGCGTGGGGGGCCAGGCTCATGCTCTCCTGCCCGCCCGCGACGATCACCTTGGCGTCGCCCATCGCGATCTGCTGGTAGCCGATGGCGACGGCCCGCAGGCCCGAGCCGCAGATCTGGTTCAGGCTCCAGGCCGGGGTTTCCTTGGGGATGCCCGCGCCCATGGCGGCCTGTCGCGCCGGACCCTGGCCGGTCGCGGCCTGCAGCACGTGGCCCAGGATGACCTCGTCGACGTCGCCAGGCGCGACGCCCGCCCGCTCCAGCGCCGCCGCGATCGCGATGCTGCCCAGCTTCGACGCCGGCAGGGACGACAGGGCTCCGAGGAAGGAACCGACCGGCGTGCGGGCGGCGGAGACGATGACGACGTCGGTCATTGGAAATCCTTGATCGGACCTTGCCGGGCGGGGAGGCCGTTAGGCGGTCGGCAAGTTTGCGTGGCGTTTCTGCCGCATCCGCTGTCTTTCGTCACCCTCGGCGATGTCGTTCAGGTGAAAGTCATCGTCTTCGCCCAATATGCAGGGAACGAGAGGCAGAACTGCCAGGTTGATGCGACCATGCTGGAAGCGCTCAGAAGCCACGTCCGCCGCCTTTGCACCCCCGATCAGATCGATCTGGAGGAGCATTACCAGTCGCCGGCCGAACATATCGCCGATCTGGTGGTGCACACCGTCGGCCTGACGCTGGCGGCCGTGGGCGGCATCGTCCTGGCCGTGCTGTCGGCCCTGAACGGTGGCGTGGGCGTGGTGATGGCGACCGCCATCTATGCCCTGTGCCTGGTGGCCATGCTGACGGCTTCGACCGTCTACAACCTGACCCGGCCCGGCGCGGCGCGGCCCGTGCTGCGGCGCCTGGACGAGGCGGCCATCTTCCTGATGATCGCCGGCAGCTACACCCCCTTCACGACCCAGAGGTTCGAGGGCTGGTGGTCCATCGGCTTCACGCTCGTGGTCTGGCTGATCGCCTTCGCGGGCGTGGGGGCCAAGCTGATCCTGCCGCGTCTGTCGGATGCCTTCTGGAGCGGCGTCTATGTCGTGTTCGGCTGGATCGCGGTGATCGCGCTCAAGCCCCTGATCGACACGGTCCATCCGATCGCGCTGGGCCTGCTGGTGCTCGGAGGGCTGATCTATACGGCGGGGGTCCTGTTCTTCATCTCGCCCAAGCTGAAGTACCGCCGGGCCATCTGGCATGGCTTCGTCGTGGCGGGCGCGGGCGTGCACTGGGCCGCCGTCTTGGTCGGCGTGGTGCTGGCGCCCAATCTGGCCTGATCCCGACGGGCCCGAAGGCGGCTCCGACACGAAACCGTCATGACCCCTTTCGCCCGACGCTGCGCTGCGGGATAAGGACGCCTCCACTGCAGGGATGGAACCGTGGCCGACAGCACCCAGCCGAACGGCAAAGCCAGGGATGGCGAAGCCGTCGTCATCAAGAAATACGCCAACCGTCGCCTCTACAACACCGCCAGCTCCGCCTACGTCACGCTCGAGGACCTGGCCCGCATGGTCCGCGAAGGCGTCGATTTCGTCGTCTTTGACGCCAAGACCAACGAGGATCTGACGCGCCAGATCCTGACCCAGATCATCTTCGAGGAAGAAAGCCGGGGCCAGGCCCTGCTTCCCGTCCAGTTCCTGCGCCAGCTGATCGGCTTCTACGGCGGCCAGATGGAGGGGGTCCTGCCCAGCTATCTGCAGATGTCGCTGGAGAACTTCTCGCGCCAGCAGGAAACCTTCCGCGACCAGATGACCAAGGCCGTGGGGGCCATGCCCGGCGGCATGATGGGGGCCGGCATGATGGAGGCCGCCGCCAAGCAGAACATGGCGATGTTCGAACAGGCCATGAAGATGTTCCCGGCCTTTGCGCTCGGCCGCAGCGCGCCGTCCGAGCCCCCGGCCACGACCCATGCCGCGCCCGCGCCCGCCGCCGACCCGGCGCTGGACGAGATGCGCCGCCAGATGGACGAGATGCGCGCCCAGATCGATCGCCTGGCCTCCACGCGAGGGGCGTAAGGCCATGACCGGCGACCGCCGCGACGCCGAACGGCGCAGCGCCGCCGACCGGCGCGAGGCGGCCAAGGCGGCCGCGTCCGGATCGACCCTGCCTGTGCGGGTGCAGGAAACCGTCGAACCGGCAAACCCTGCCGAGGACGGGCCGCCGCTGGACCCGGCGGCTGCCTTTGCCGCCCAGCTGATCGGCCAGTCGGGCCAGAAGCGCGGCCTGAAGGGCGGGCCACCCGTGCTGGACAAGGCGCGCTCGACCTACCTCGGGGCCGAATACTCGGGCGACAAGGACCGTCGCCCCCCGGCGGGCGTGGTTAAGAAGACCGAGGTCTGACCCCCGGGAAAACTGGCCCGGGGCTTGCAGGGACGGGGTTAATCGTCCCCTCGCCGTCGAGCCTTTGCCCATGTTCGCCTCCTCCGCCCTCTCGGCCGCCGCCCGCGTCTTCGACATCGCCGTCGTCAGCCTGATCTTCGCCGTCCTGCTGTAGGGCCGGGGTGGTCCGCAAAAACGGGGTGCATGCCGTGCAGGGAGTCCAAGGAGTCCACGGAGTCCAGGGAGTCCATGCAGTGCATCCCGTCCATGCGGTCGCGCCGGGAGAAGGTTGCGGACCCATCGGAGGCCACTCTAACCGAGCCCTACGTCAGAATCGGACGTAGCGTTCAGACGCGCGGTCCCCACGGCCCCATGGGCGGTGGCGGCGGGCGTCGCGGCAGGAACAGGGTTCCGAACAGGATCCCGAACAGATAGCCGCCCAGATGCGCCTCCCAGGCGATACCGCCGGGCGCGCCGGTGGCGGCGGCCAGACCGTTGATCAGCAACACCAGGATGGCGTTGGAGATCGCGAAATCGCGCGTGACCCGCAGCGCATGGGGCGACCACAGGGCCTTGTCCGGCCCGTCTTCCGGGTCGATGCGGGCCAGCAGGCCCCAAAGCGCGCAGATGGCCCCCGACGCCCCCAGCATGGGCAGGGTCTGGTTGAGGTTCAGGGCCATGAACAGCCCCGCCGAGGCCATGCCGCCCAGCAGGAAGAACAACAGGTAGCGCACGATCATGGGCAGGCCACCCCGGCCGCGCTTCATCGCTCGCACCACGATGGGGCTGAAGGTCAGCAGCGCCAGGGTGTTCATCATCAGATGCCCAAGGCCCGCGTGGCTGACCATATGGGTCAGGATCGTCTCGTAGCGGCCCTCGCTCAGCGCCGGGATCGACAGGGCCCACGGGATAGGCCCGCCACTGGACATCTGCCACCCCGCCACACCGGCAAACAGCGCCCCCAGCAGATAGCCGGGCCACCCGCCGTCGCCGGAGCGCGGCCGGTCCGTCACGCGGGAGAGGGCGGAGGCGCGGGGCATGGGGGAGGAGATGGTTGGCGGCGGGCGGGGGCGCCAGAGGTGCGGCGTTGCTTCCCCTTTCGACGCTCGCGCCTCCTGACTTTCGTCATTCCGGGCGACGGGAGCGCTGCGACCAGAGACCCGGAACAAGGCGGCGCGCGGGAGCGCGAAACTGCCACGCACGCCGCTGGCGGACGCATTTCGCCTCCGCTGCGCTCCCGCGCGCCGCCCTGTTCCGGGTCTCCCCCCGGCTTTCGCCGGGGTACGCCCGGAATGACGAAAGAAGGCCCCCTAGTGCGGGGTCAGGGGGACGCTGAGGGCTGGGCTGGTGCTGCAGCTGGTGCTGGTGGCGGTGGTCGAGACCGGGCCGGAAAGGGTGCCCGCCGCGTTGCCCGTGCTCATGGGGACGCCGCCGGTCGGGGCGGGGCACAGGGGGATGGTCACCTGGGCGGGCTCGGGCGGGGTCGGCGTCGAGGGCGGGGCGGTCCGGACCGGCGCGGTCTGAAGCGGCGGCGGCGTCGGAGACTCCGACACGGTCGGCGCGGGCGGCGTGGGTCGGCGTTGCTGGGGCGGCTCGCCCGGCAGCAGGGCCGCGACGGCCATCATCACCAGGATCATCATCGACCGGTCTCCAGTTTCCGCCGGGAGGGTGCGCCTCGATGGGCGTAATCGCAAGGCGGGGTGCGGCCCCTCTCCCGTTGGGAGAGGGCGAGGGTCGAGCGCGGTTTCCTGCTCAACTCCTAGACCGAGGACGCCCGGCGGCGAGGAGACCGTAGGCCCCCGTGGAGACGCGGGGGTCTCTTTGCCTTTCTTCCTTTCGTCGTCCCCCGGACTGCGCCGCGAAGACGCGGCTTGCGGAAGATGACGAAAGCAAAGGACGGGGCTGCTAGTCCTCCTCGGTCGGCGGCTCCCAGTTCGGATCGTTGACGGGATACCAGTCTGCCGCGAGGTCCAGCCATTCCGGATTGGCGTCCTCGATCAGCTTCAGCTTCCAGTCCCGCATCCATTTCTTCAGCCGCCGTTCGCGTCGGATCGCATCGACGACCCATTGATGCTGCTCGTACCAGACCAGGTGAACGCAGCCGTGCTCGGCGGAGTAGCCGTCCGGATGGGTGCCGTTCTTGTGCTGCCAGACGCGCGCGTGCAGGTTCGAGCTTGACCCGATATAGACCCAGCCGTTCCGCCCGCTGGCCATGATGTAGGTCGCGATAAAGGTGCGGTGCGTCCCCATTCGGACAACCTATCCGCACCCCTCCCGTTCGTCATCCTCCGGCGAAGCGCCCCCCTCTTTCGTCAATCCTGGGGAGAGCACACCCCCCTCTTTCGTCATCGTGCAGCGAACGCACACCCCCTTTTTCGTCATCCTCCGGCGAAGCGCAGCGGAGACCGGGGGACGCAGCGGCGCCGAAGGCGACCTTTTCACGCACGATGTCAGCCGCCGGTGTCCGCAACAGGTTCGCGCTCCCGCGCGCCGCTGCGTCCCCCGGTCTGCGCCGCGAAGGCGCGGCTTGCCGGAGGATGACGAAAGGAGGTGTGAGATACGCTAGTGGATTGCGCATGGGCGACAAATCGAAACGAACTTCGAAGTTTTTGCAGGCTCATTCACACTGCTGCTTCTGCGGAGGCGCCGTTGAGGCGGTAACGATTGACCACGTACCTGCTCGAACGTTCTTCTGGAAACGCATCGGGCCCGAGGGTTTTGAGTTCCCGGCATGTCAGAACTGTCAGTCTGCGACCCGAATCGATGAGTTGGTGTTCGGGTTCTACACGCGCCTCATGGATCGGAATGATAGTCGCTATGACGAAAAAGACGCCTCGCGTTTACTCCAAGGCGTAATGAACAATGCCCCGTCGCTGTTGCCAAAGTTGGATCTTTCCGCAGGCCTCAAGCGACGAGCGTTGCGTGACTATGGCCTCGAACTTCCCAAGGGAGAATTCCTCGAAGATGTTCCTTTGGCTGGCGTGCCGAAAGGTTTCCACGCCGCCGCCACCATAGTTGGTCGCAAGCTAGCGTTGGCTACCCGATACAAAGAGTTGGGATCGATCGCCGATTTGGACAGCGTGGTTTTGGTCCGCTGGAGCCAGCTTCAGATACCTGCCGGCGCAGACTTATTCTCGTCACTCGAAAGCATATTGCCAAATCGAACTATTGGGGCGCGCGTCAACACCGACATTGGCGATCAGTTCTCGTATGCTTGGGGCCTGAATGAACCAGAAGAACTGTTCGCGATTTGCGCGCAGTTTTGTAGCTCTCTCATGCTTCTCTGCGCCGTAGCTCCGAAGCGAACCGTCGCATTGTCTCGACATCCTAACGATTG
>JADCBH010000302.1 GCA_020253595.1 Brevundimonas sp. | reverse complement strand
GGTCCGCTTCCAGGATCTCGGGACGCTGGTGAGGGATCAGCCCTCTGGTGATCTCCTCCTCCCAAAGACGGTAGCAGACACCCGGTTCGGTCCGACCCGCCCGACCGTGGCGCTGCTCGGCCGATGAGCGGCTCACTCGGACGGTTGCCAGTCGCATCAGGCCGCTGGCGGGTTCGAAGCGTGGCACCCGGGATAGGCCGGAGTCGATCACGACACGGACACCCTCGATGGTCAGGCTGGTCTCGGCAACAGACGTCGCAAGCACCAGCTTGCGGCGGCCAGGCGGTGCCGGTTCGATCGCCCGATCCTGCTCGCCCTTCTCCAGCGCGCCGTACAGAGGGACGACATCAACATTGGGCAACCGCAGACCGTCACGCACCCTCCCTGCGACACGGTGGATCTCGGCTTGTCCGGGCAGAAAGGCCAGGACCGACCCTGTCTGCTCACCCAGCGCTTTCAGACAGGCGCGCGCCACCGCCACCTCAATGCGCTCTGCGGGGTTGCGACCAAGGTAGATGGTCTCGACGGGATAGGCCCTGCCCTGGGCTTCCACCACAGGAGCCCCGCCCAGCAACCGGGACACGCCCGAGATGTCGAGGGTCGCCGACATGACGATCAGCTTCAGATCGTCGCGCAGCACACCTTGGCTGTCGCGCGCTAGCGCCAGTCCAAGATCGGCGTCCAGACTTCGCTCATGGAATTCGTCGAACAGAACCGCTGCGACGCCTTCGATCGCTGGATCGTCCAGGATCATTCGAGTGAAGACGCCCTCGGTGACGACTTCGATGCGCGTTTTGGGGCCGATCCGGCTTTGCAGTCGGGTGCGATAGCCGACGGTCTGGCCAGGTGTTTCGCCAAGCGTTGCTGCCATGCGTTCTGCGGCTGCCCTCGCCGCCAGTCGGCGAGGCTCAAGCACGAGGATGCGCCGATCCCCACGCCACTCGGCGTCCAGTAGGGCCAACGGCACGACCGTGGTCTTGCCCGCTCCAGGGGGAGCGGCAAGGACGACGGCCGGATGGACGGCAATGGCCGTCTTCAGGTCCTCCAGAACGGCATGGATGGGCAGCATAGCCGTGCGGGATAGCCTTTCGCCGCATCCAGACCAACGATTCTGCGCCCCTCCAGCCACGTTTGCGGTCACGAAAGCGTCGTCACCCGTTCACGGATCGGAAACCGCGTTGCCAGTGAAGACGTGTCTCGCTAGCGTCCCCGCCGGAAGGCGATCCGGGGAGGATCCGCCGTTTAGTAGGGGGCGAGACGCTTCATGTCCGCAGATGGCCTTAGGCCCAAGGGGAACCGCCTGTTCCTCAAGAAATCCGTAGCCCAGATCCAGAAGGAGGCCGCCAAGAGCGAGCTGAAGCGAACGCTGGGCCCAATCAATCTGATGAGCCTGGGTATCGGGGCCATCATCGGTGCCGGTATCTTTGTTCTGACCGGACAGGTGGCGGCCGCCCATGCCGGCCCATCCATCATGTTGTCTTTCGTGGTCGCGGGTATCGCCTGCGCTCTTGCCGGTCTCTGCTACGCCGAACTGGCATCGACTATGCCGGTGTCCGGATCGGCCTACACCTATGCCTACGGCACCCTCGGCGAAGTCTTCGCCTGGGTCATGGGCTGGCTTCTGGTTCTCGAATACGGCGTCGCGGCCTCAACAGTCGCGGTCGGCTGGTCCGGCTATGTCGTGTCCATTCTAAGTGATTTCGGGCTTGCAGACGGGCTCTTCCCGACAATTCAGTATGCCGGTGGCGAAGGTCCGTCGTGGGCCACGCCGCTGATTCAGGCCGTCACCACAGACGGTGTCAGCAGTTTTCCCATGACAGGTACACTGAACCTGGTAGCCGCGATCGGCATCGCCGCAGTTTGCGCCCTGCTTGTGCTCGGCGTCAGCGAGTCGGCCTCGATCAACAACGTCATCGTCATCATCAAGATCGTCGTTCTGCTGACGTTTATCGGAGTGGGAGTTCAGTACATAAACCCTGACAACTGGGTCCCTTTCATCCCCGAGAACACTACGGGTAACTTCGGCGAGTACGGCACCAGCGGTATCCTTCGCGGTGCGGCCATCATCTTCTTCGCTTACGTCGGCTTCGAGGCGGTCTCGACCGCAGCGGCGGAGGCCAAGAACCCGTCCAAGGATGTGCCGATTGGCATTCTTGGTGCCCTGTTCGTCTGCACCCTGATCTACATGGCAGTCGCCGCTGTCATGACGGGCGTTGTGCCCTACCTCGAGCTGGCCAGCCCGGCACCGGTGGCTGTAGCCATCGACCGCATGGGTCTGGAATGGGCCAATATACCGCTGGCATCGGCAGAAGGTGGCCAGATCAACCTGATCGGTTTCCTGATCAAGATCGGCGCCATTACGGGCCTATCATCGGTGATGCTGGTGCTGTGCTACGGCCAGACGCGCATCTTCTACACGATGGCGCGCGACGGCCTGCTTCCCAAGGCGTTCGCCGTGATCCATCCCAAGTTCCGGACGCCATGGATCGGCACGATCCTGCTTGGCGTTCTGATTGCCGTAGCGGCCTCCTTCCTGCCGATCTCGATCCTCGGCGACCTCGTGTCATTGGGCACGGCAGTGGCCTTCTCTATCGTGTGCCTAAGCGTGATCTTCCTGCGCATCAGGCATCCGGAGATGGAACGCCCGTTCAAGGTTCCCGGCGGCATGTGGACAGCGGGAGCCGGCATCATCGCCTGCCTATCGCTCGCCGGCTTCAACTTTTGGCCGATGATCCAGCACGCAATGGACGGCAACACCCTGCCGCTGACCATTCTGGCCGCCTATGCCGCGGTCGGCGCAGTCATCTATGTCATCTACGGCTTCTGGCACTCGAAGCTGGCCAAGGGTATCGACATCACCGAAGAGACGACCATCGCCTCTCCGGCGGAGGCCATGGGTCGCGGTGTCGACAATCAGAAAGACTGATCTTCGGGTCCGTCCATGAAACGAAAGGCCCGGGAGCGATCCCGGGCCTTTTTTCTTGCGACTTGCGCCGCCATGACTGGTGCGGATGAGAGGACTCGAACCTCCACGCCTTGCGGCGCTGGAACCTAAATCCAGTGCGTCTACCAGTTCCGCCACATCCGCGTGGCGGCGGGTCTAGGGGTTGCGAACGACGCTGGCAACACCCGGGAATGAAAGGTCGCCTTAACCCTGTTCGCGCCAAGATCGTCCATCCGCGCTCGGGGTTCCGTCCATGTCGTCCATGAGTGATCGTCCGATCCTCATCAAAAAGGTCAAGAAGGTGGTCGGCGGCGGCCACCATGGCGGCGCGTGGAAGGTCGCCTATGCGGACTTCGTCACCGCCATGATGGCCTTCTTCCTGCTCATGTGGCTGATCAACACCACAGACCCGGAACAGAAACGCGGCATCGCCGAATACTTCGCGCCGGCCAGCGTCAGCCAAACCACGTCGGGCTCAGGCGGCATCCTTGGCGGCACCGCCCTGGGTGAGGACGGGGCCAAGAGCGCAGGCTCCATGTCAGTACTTGAACAGCAGGCTCCGGAAGCACCTCAGGACGCGCCGGAAGAAGCCGGAGCAAGCCCTAACCTCGCCGCGGCCTCCGAAGAGGAACTTCGGCAGGAAATCGCCGCCCGTGAAGCTGCTGAGTTCGCCTCCGCCGCCGAGTCGCTCCGCCAGGCCATGCAGCGGATGCCCGAGCTTGCCGAGCTCTCGCGCCAGCTGATTGTGGACCAGACGCCCGAGGGCCTGCGGATCCAGCTGGTGGACCAGGAAGGCCGCTCCATGTTCGATCAGAACTCTGCGCGGCCGAACGCCCGGGCGCAGGTGCTGCTGCGCGCCATCTCTACTGTCATCAATCGTCTGCCCAACCGTATCTCGATCACCGGCCACACCTCGGCCGTACCGGGTTCGGGCCGAGCCTCCAGCCCCGGCGATTGGCCACTGTCTGCCCAGCGGGCCGACGCCTCGCGTCAGATCCTCCAGGGTGCCGGTGTTGACCCTGACCGCGTCTACTCGGTGGCGGGCAAGGCGGGATCCGATCCTCTGTACCCGGACGATCCTTCGCTGGCGGGGAATCGCCGGATCGCCATCGTCCTGCTGCGAGAGGCACCGGTCCTGCCGACGGACACAAGCCTGTGACGATCATGCGTCGCGCGAACTGTCTTGCGGCGCAGCCCGGATTAACGCCAAATCTTCTCATGGAGAAGCGGCGGCCATACTGGCGACGAGATCGGATGCGGACGATCTGACGTGACGCAACATGTACCGACACGCCAGCTTCGCTTCTTCATGACGGCAGTTGCACCGTGCCCGTATCTGCCCGGGATGACCGAACGGAAGGTGTTCGCCAACCTGCCGTTCTCGAACGGGGCTCACGTTAACGACGAACTGACCCACGCGGGTTTTCGGCGAAGCCAGAACATCGCTTATCGACCCGCCTGCGAAGGCTGCGACGCCTGTGTCTCAGTGCGGCTCCCGGCGGAGGACGTCCGGCTATCGCGCACCCAGAACAAGATAATTGCGCGCAATGCCGACCTGTCGCGCGATCTTGTCGAGGCCGAAGCGACGCAGGAGCAGTTCGCCCTGCTCAAACGCTACCTGTCGCGACGCCATCCGGGCGGCGGAATGACCGACATGACCTGGCTGGACTACATCGCCATGGTCGAGGACACGGCGGTTCGTACCCACCTGATCGAGTATCGCCTGCCTTCGCAGGACGGCGGCCCCGGCGATCTGGTCGCTGTAACGCTGACCGATTTGCTCTCGGACGGTCTGTCGATGGTCTATTCCTTCTTCGATCCTGATCTGGAGCGGCGGTCTCTGGGCGTCTTTGCCATCCTGGACCACGTGCGGCAGGCTCGCGCGGTCCGTCTGCCCTATGTGTACCTTGGCTATTGGGTCGAGGGCTCACCCAAGATGGACTACAAGGCCCAGTTCCGGCCGATGGAAGCGCTACGCCCTCTCGGATGGACCCGCCTCGACTGACAGCGACAACAGCGTTGCGCCAAGCCTGGCAGCTCTCAGGAGCTAGGCTGCAGACCCGGTCAAGGACAATCGCTGATCCAGACTGTCGCGAACCCTTGGCCAGTCGTCGTCCGTGATGGCGAACATGACGGTGTCGCGAACCCGACCGGTGTGAGTGGTCTTGTGCCGACGCAGCACGCCTTCACGGACGGCTCCGAGCTTGGCGATCGCAGCCTGACTGCGGGTGTTCAACGCGTCTGTGATGATTTCAACCCGGACTACGCCTGACCCAAAGGCGTGCTCAAGCATCAGGCGTTTGCTGGCGGGAT
>JADCBH010000301.1 GCA_020253595.1 Brevundimonas sp. | reverse complement strand
CACCGTAACGGGACCGGGTGGAGAGCGAATCCAGACCTTGATCACCGGCGTATCGGCCGCGCGGTGGAGCTTTCATCAGCGTAGCGGAGCCGTCCACGGCACCTGGCCCCTGCCCCAGCCGGCCGCGACGGTCGCGTCGCCCTCTGCGGCCCCGGGTGCGAGCCGTCTCGTGCCCGACGAAGGCCTGGCCGCCATCGCGCTGGATCTGACCCTGACCGGCATCGACGGCCGTCCCGGGGCGACCGTGCGTCGTCTGGTCTCCATCCCCCTGACGGATGCCCCGGAAACGACCGTGCAGACCGGCCCGGATACCGCCCCATGACCCGGCGCGAGGGCATGATCCTGTTGAATGTGCTGCTGGTCATGGCGGTGGCCAGCGTCGCCGTGCTGATCATGATCGCGGCACAAGATCTGGAAGTGCAGCGCTCCACCCGGCTGCGCGACGCCGCCCAGGCCAACGCCTATGCGCGCGCCGGTGAGCTGTCGGCGATCACGGCGCTGCGTCGCGACGGTCTGACGGCGGCGGCCAGTGACAACCTGACGGAGCCCTGGGCGCAGCTGGGTCAGCAGGAGATCGCTATCCCGAATGGCCGCTTCGCCCTGGCGATCGAGGACGAGCAGTCCCGTTTCAACCTGAACGCGCTGAGGACTGGCGACCCGGAGCCCATCGATCTGTTCCAGAGGATCGGGGCCTCGCTGGACATGGATCCCGCAACGATGATCCGGATCGCCACAGTCGTCCGGGTCGCGGGCGGCCTGACCGACGAAGGGCTGATTCTGGCGGCAGGCGTGCCGCGCTCCGACCTGGATCGACTGGCCCCCTACGTCGCGATCCTGCCAGGAGCGGCCGGCGTCAATCTCAACACCGTCCAGTTGCCTCTCCTGACCTTGATGACCCGAGACCCCGAGGTCGCTCGCAAACTGATCGAGGCGCGAACCCGCAAGGGCTACCTGACCCCGGCCGACCTCGCCGCCGAGGGCGCGCCGACCCTGCTAGGCACTGGCTACACCTCTGACCACTATCGCGTGACGACCACTGTCACGGTCGGCGAGGTCAGCCAGACGCTGGACAGCCGCATCGCTCGCGTCCGCGGCATGGGCGTGGTCGACGTGGTGGTGACGGGACGGCGGCGAACGGCGGGCGACCCTCAAGGGCAGTAACAGGTGCCCTCAGCACGCGAATGACACCGGTGGCACTTGACGGACTGAATGACACCGGTATCAATGGAGGTCTGATCCGATAACTCGCCATCAAGGCGCGACGGTAAGGGGGAGGAACACCGATGATGCTGCGATCCATGCTTTTGGGAACGGCGGCGGCTTGCGCCACTTTCGGCGGGGCAGCGGCCCAGACGGCGGAACAGGACGCGACGACGGTTGACGAAATCGTGGTCACCGGCTTCCGGGGGTCGCTGCGCGCGGCCATCGACGTCAAGCGGCGCGAGAACTCGATCGTCGATTCGATCAGCGCCGAGGACATTGCCGACTTCCCTGACCTCAACCTGGCCGAATCGCTGCAGCGCGTCCCGGGCGTGCAGATCGATCGCGATGGCGGCGAAGGCCGCTCCATCAACGTCCGCGGCCTCAGCTCCGACTTCGTGCGCGTTCGCCTCAACGGTCTGGAAGCCCTCGCCACGACGGGCGGCCGCGACCAGGGCCGCGCCAACCGGAACCGTGGCTTCGACTTCAACGTCTTCGCCTCGGAGCTCTTCAACAGCATCACGGTGCGCAAGTCGCAGGAAGCTGCGGTCAACGAGGGCTCCCTGGGGGCCACTGTCGACCTCCAGACCGCGCGCCCGTTCGACTACGACGGCTTCACCTTCGCGGCGGGATCCCAGGTCACCTACAACGACCTTTCGGAGAACACCGGGCCTCGCGCCACCGCCCTGATCAGCAACCGCTGGCTGGACGGTCGCCTTGGTGCCCTGCTCTCGGTCGCCTACAGCCAGCGCCTGACCTTCGAGGATGGCTCCAGCTCGGTCGGCTTCCGTGTCCCGGCTGATGACGGCTGCGTGCCCACGACGGTGGCCGGCGCCATCACCTCCTATGTCAACTCGACCCGCTGCTATCAGTCTGTCGGTACAATCACGACCGCCGACGGCCGCACGCTGACGGGCCTCGCAGCCCAGGAAGCCGCCCACCGCGCTGCTCACCCCCGCATCCCGCGTTACGGCCGCATCAGCTATGACCGCGAGCGGCTGGGCGTGACAGGGTCGATCCAGTTCGACGTCAGCGACCGCACCCGGCTGACGCTGGACAGCCTCTACGCCAAGCTGGATCAGACCCGGAACGAGGAGTTCCTGGAGATCATCAGCCCGGCTCGCGAGGGCGGGGCCCAGGGTTTCCGCACCATGGATCTGGTGCGCGGCGTGATCGACAACAACGCCACCCTGATCAGCGCCACCTTCGATGATGTGGACGCGCGGACTGAACAGCGCATCGACGTCCTGTCGACCGAGTTCACGCAGAACGCCCTGACCCTGACCCACGACTTCAGCGATACGCTGCGTTTCCGCGGCCTGATCGGCTCGTCAGAGGCGATCGGTTCGAACCCGCAGCAGACGACGGTCTCGTTCGACCGCTATGACGTCGACGGCTACAGCTACGACTACTCCGGCAACGTGAATGTTCCGGCCTTCAACTACGGTTTAGACGTCAACAATCCGGCGAACTGGGCGCTCAGCCCCTCCAGCACGCTCGGCGATGCCTCGATCATCCGTCTTCGCCCCAACCGGACGGAGAACACCTACGACACGATCGAGGCTGAGTTCACCTACGACTTCAACGACAACCTGACCTTCCGGTTCGGCGCGTCACAGAAGGAGTTCGGCTTCGCGGTCGAAGAAAACCGCAAGGCGGTCGAGGCGGTCCCGGCCACGGCGCTGGCGCTTCTCGCGTCGCGCGGTGTCACCATCGACCAGTATTCTACGCGAGTGACCAGCCTGAACCGTGGCTCGCTGACATTGCCCGGCAATACACCGGCGACGTGGGTGATCCCGGACATCGCCCGGCTGGACGCCCTGATCGGCTTCAGCTGCAACTGCGTGAACGACTTCGGCGACTTCCGGGTGACACCGTTCGCGGGCGAGACCCGTGCGGTGCAGGAAACCTCCAATGGCTTCTTCATCCAGGCCGATTTCAACACCGATCTCTGGAACATGCCGGTGCGCGGCAACCTCGGCGTCCGGTATGTCGAGACGGAGGTGAATTCGACAGGTCTGCTGGGTACGCGCACCCTGAACCTGACCAACACCTATGAAGACACGCTGCCGGCCCTGAACGTCTCCATCGAGCCGGTCGAGGATCTGATCGTCCGCTTCGCGGCTGCCAAGGTCATGGCCCGTCCGGCCCTGAACCAGCTCACGCCGGGCGGCTCGGTGGCGCAGGGCGTCGCCGACGTGACGCTGACGGTCGGAAACCCGTTCCTCGACCCCATCCGGGCCACGAACTACGATCTGAGCATCGAGTGGTACCCCTACGACGAAGCCCTGTTCAGCTTCGCCCTGTTCCACAAGTCCATCGACTCCTTCGTCCAGACGGTGCGCGAGCGGCTGCCTTTCTCGGCGACCGGGTTCCCCAACGACATCCTGCCGGCCGGAGTCTCCCCGACGACGGACGTCATCTTCACCTCCAGCCGAAACACGCCGGGCGGAGATCTGGATGGCTTCGAGATCACCCTGCAGACCCCGTTCACCTTCCTGCCGGAAGCGTTCGAGGGGCTGGGCGGCCTGTTCAACTACACCCAGGTCGAGTCCGAGGTGGAGTATATCGTCAGCCCGACGCTGGGTACCACGACCCGTCAGCCGATCGTCGGCCAGTCGCCCTCGTCGTGGAGCGCCACGCTCTACTACGAGCGCGGACCGTTCGAGGCCCGTGTCTCGGCCACCTACCGCGACGAGTTCCTGATCCGGGTCCCCGGCGCGAACAGCAATGACGTCGAGGGCAAGGCCGAGTCGACGAACGTCGACATGTCGATGTCCTATGACCTGGGCGACAACCTGACCTTCACCTTCGAAGGCATCAACCTGACCGACCAGTACGACGAACGCTGGATCAACAGCCAGCGCCAGAACAACCTCAACTACGAGCACACGGGTCGCGAGTTCGTGGTCGGCGTTCGCTACCGCTACTGATCGAAGGGCAACAGCGGTCGATCCTTTCCTGCGCTTTGCCTCCTGAAGCGACTTAGCCGGCACCACAGTGGTCAGGACCACGGTGCCGGCCTTCTCTTGCCCGCAAGGGCGAACCTCGACCAAGGCGTGTCACATGAAGCCCGGCCTGACCCTCGCCCTGCTGCTCGGTCTTGGTGCGGTATCGGGCTGCGCCTCGACGCCGCTGGCACAGACCGTGGCCTCGTCGCCGCCTCCGCCGATGAACCGCACGGTCATCGAGCGGATGAATCCCCAGGTCGAAGCGCTTCTGGTCCGCCTCATGGACGAGCGGCGCGATATGGTGATCGACGGTCAGCCGGTCTTCGGCACGACCGACAAATTCCTGCCGGGCAAGATCGCCGTCGCCCTGGCCGCGCTTATCGTGGACACGCCTGCCGACGATCCTCGTCGTGCCCGGTTCCTGGAGGGTTTTCGCGACCTTTCAGTGCTGACAATCGATGATCCCAACACCGAGTGGGGAGCCTATTACTCCCTCCTGGCCCTCAATCGCCTGAACCAGGCCGGCCTGCTGGACGACGCCGTCGATCCGCAGACGCTGGCCCGCCTGCGGACCCAGCTCGACTGGCGCACCTT
>JADCBH010000300.1 GCA_020253595.1 Brevundimonas sp. | reverse complement strand
GACCAAAAGGCTGGTCAAGATCCAAGTCACGAAGCCCGCCGCCGCCATGCCGAGCCCGGACTTCCACCGGCCGACATAGAAGCGGTGCGCGCCGACCGACCCCAGGAACAACCAGAGCACATAGCCGATCAGCACGGTCCGGTTCCCGTCCCATGGTTTGGCGTGGGCAGGGTCGGAGGCCATGAACTCCCGATGCCGCTGGTCGTGCATCATCTGGAAGTGGTCGGGCGCGCTCGACGAGTGGTCGATGCCAGGCCCTGGATCGTGTGAACCGTGCGCGTCCGACATCTGAAACCCCCCACGCCTTGCCGTTCGGAGAGCCGTGACACCGATACAGCCGGTTCACAAGACCACGATCTCTGACCCTTAACGGCGACCCTTCCGACGCTGACCTGCCTTGCCTTTGGGGCGCGACAGACGGACGACCTTGCGGGCCTGCTCTTCCGCCGTGGTGCGCACGGTGGGGATGGAGCGGGGCGCGAGACCGTAGAGCGAGGCCATCGGAGCGTCCTCGACTGCGGCAACCTCATGCTCGCCGTAGCCGTTGAAGCCCGTCGACATCGCCACCCCATAGGCGCCGAGCATGCCGATCTCGATGAAGTCGCCTTCCTTGATGTCGGCCGGCAGCCAGAACGGGCCGGGCATGTGGTCGATCGAGTCGCAGGTCGGTCCATAGAACTGGAACGCCTTCTTCTCGACCGAGCTTTCTCCGTCCCGGACCAGCTTGGTCGGGAAGGGCCAACGCGAGTGCGTCGCATCGAAGAGCGAGCCGTAGGACCCGTCGTTCAGATACAGGCAGTCGCCCTTGCGCAGCTCGACCCGGGCCAGAACCGAGGACGACTCGGCCACAAGCGCCCGGCCGGGCTCGCACCACAGCTCGGTCGTTTCCGAAACCGGCATCTCGTTGAAGCCGCGATGGATGGCGTCGGCGTATTCGCTCATGTCCGGCGGGACCATGCCCGGATAGACCGAGGGAAAGCCGCCGCCGACATCGACGATGTCCACGAACACGCCGGCGCGCGTGATGGCGCGACCGACCTGGGCCATCGCTGCCTCATAGGCCGAGGGGCGCATGCACTGGCTGCCGACGTGGAAGCTGACGCCCATCAGACCGTCCTTGACGGCCCGGCGGGTCGAAAGCAGCAACGACGGTGCCTGATCGAGGGAAACGCCGAACTTGCCCGACAGCGTATAGGCCGCACCGTCCGCCGACACGGCCATGCGAACCAGCAGGTTCAGGTCCGAAGCCCCGCCCGTGGCGTCGAGTATCTTCTGCAGCTCCTCCTCGCAGTCGAGCGAGAAGGTCCGCACGCCATGATCGAAGTAGGCGCGCGTGATCGCTGACCGGCTCTTGACCGGGTGCATGAAGGCCAGACGCGCATCGGGGCTGACCGAGCGCACGAGCTCGATCTCCGCCAGCGAAGCGACATCGAAACCGGTGACGCCCGCCTCAATCAGGGTCTCGATGACCCAGCGCGACGGATTGGCCTTCACCGCATAGAAGACGTCGGCCTTGAGATTATCCTGGAACCAACGGGCCGCTACGGAAACCGAGCGCGGTCGCACGAGGGCGACGGGACGCTCAGGAGGCCGCTCACGGACCAGGTCCAGGGGAAACTGGTACGTGCGCAATTCACGTAACCCCCTGATAATTGTTAACCCAGACCGGCGTTAGCAGCGCGTAACGGTTAGACCTACGGGGTCCGCCGGAAGCGGCCATATGGGGTCACGTGACTGTCATGTAAAGCGGTTTTTTCGCGGCGCGTCGCTGTGGACAGAATTCCGTTCCGGGGGCGGAAGGTCTGTGATTTCAACGTCGCGATGCGCGGCCTCCCACGGCGCTTTACGCATCGCTCGCCCGCGTGGCATTAAGACTTGCCGGAACGCGATCCTCGCGGCATTCGGCGCCTGTTCAGCAGCCGCCGTCAGCGAGTCCATGAGTTCATCCGCCGCAGCCACCGCCGCGCCCGGCTCCCTCGCGACCAGCCTGGTGCTTGCCCGCGACGTGTCCAAGACCTTTGGTCAGCGCAAGGCGCTGGACGGGGTATCGGTGTCCGTGGCCTGCGGCGAGATGGTCGCCCTGATCGGGCCGTCCGGGTCGGGCAAATCGACCTTGCTGCGGTCGATCACCGGGCTTCAGTCCATCGACGGCGGCAAGGGGACCATCAGTGTCTTTGGCCAGATGGTGCAGTCCAACGGCCGGGTGGCCGGCACGGTACGCGCGACCCGAAGCCGCCTGGGCATGATCTTCCAGCAGTTCAATCTGGTCGGACGGCTGAGCCTGTTTTCCAACGTCATGCTGGGGGCGCTCGGGCGCTTGCCGGGCTGGCGTGGCGTCCTTGGAGCCTGGCCGACCGCAGACAAGCTCAAGGCCATGCAGGCCCTGCACCGGGTCGGGGTGTCCGACTATGCCGCCCAGCGCGCCAATACCCTGTCGGGCGGCCAGCAGCAGCGCGGCGCCATCGCACGCGCCCTGGTGCAGGGGGCGGAAGCCATCCTGGCCGATGAACCCGTCGCCTCGCTGGACCCCGTCTCGGCGCGCAAAGTGATGGAACTGCTGGTCGAGCTGAACAAGCGCGACGGGCTCGGCGTCATCGTGACGCTCCACCAGGTCGACTACGCCATCCGCTATTGCGACCGCGTTGTCGCGCTGAAAGCCGGAAAGGTCGTCTACGACGGCCCATCGACGGGGCTCGACACTGCCCGGCTGATCGACATCTACGGCCCCGAGTTCGAAGACGCCTTCTGGGAGACCAAGGCATGAGCCTGACCCGCTTCACCCGCCGCGCCGGCCTTGTCGCCGCAGCGTCTGCCCTGCTCGCCCTGTCTGCCTGTGGCGGCGGCGAGGAGAAGGCAGCGTCCGGCGCGCCCGAGACCATCACCTTCTCCATCCTGTCGGCGGAAGGCCAGGCCTCGGCCGGCCCGCTGTGGGAGCCGCTGCTGGCGGATATGGAAGCGGCCATCGGCATCCCGGTCGAGCCCTTCTTCGGGTCCAACTACACCGTGCTGGTCGAGGCCATGCGCGGCAACCAGACCCAGGTCGCCTGGTTCTCGGCCAAGCCGGCGCTGGAAGCCATTGACCGCGCCGACGCCGAAGTCATCGCCCGCACCGTCAACCGCGAGGGCCAGGACAGCTATCGGTCGACCCTGATCGTGAAGACGGGCTCGGGCATCACCCTGGATGACGTTTTGGCCTGCGGCCAGCGCTATGACTTCGGCATCGGCGACGCCCAGTCGACGTCCGGCACCCTGGCTCCGCTGGCCTTCCTGTTCAATCCGCGCGGCATCAACCCGACCGAGTGCTTCAAGACCGTGCGGGCGGCCAATCACCAGGCCAACGCCTTCGCAGTCGCCACGGGAATGGTCGACGTGGCCACCTCGAACACCACCAATACGGTCTTCCTGGTTCGCCAGAACCCGAGCGTTGCCGAACAGATCACCGAGATCTGGCAGTCGCCGCCGATCCCGGAGAGCGGCATTCTGGTGCGCGGTGATCTGGATCCGGCCACCAAGGAAAAGATCCGCAGCTTCTTCCTGACCTATGGCCAGGGCGAGGGCGTCGAGGCCGAGCGTCAGCGTCAGGTGCTGGCGGGGCTGGAGTATTCCCAGTTCCGCGCCGCCGACGACGCCTATCTGAACCCCGTGCGCGAGCTGGTGGCAGACCAGAAGCTGACCGAGGCCCGCGCGCGCGGCGACAACGAGGCCGCCGCCGAAGCCCAGGCTGAGCTGGAGCGTCTGCGCGCGCTTCGCGAGGTCCAGCCTTGACCGACGCCGCCCTGCCTGCGGGAACCATCCCCAAGCCGCCATCCAAGAGCCTCGGGGCCAGGGCGCTCGACGTCCTGATCTGGGGCGGCGTGGCGGCGCTGCTGATCTACAGCATCGGCGACGTCGATCTGGGCAACCTGTCGCGGCTCGTGACCAACAGCGAAAACGTCAGCACCTTCGCCCAGGGCCTGCTGCAGCCGGACTTCACCAACTGGCGACTGTTCGTCGAACAGATGTGGCTGACCATCCAGATTGCCCTTTGGGGCACCTTCCTTGCCGTGATCCTGGCTGTGCCCATGGGGCTGGCGGCCGCTCGCAACATCGCCCCGATCTGGGTGGTGACGCCGGTCCGATGGGTCATGAACCTGCTTCGCTCCGTGCCCGATCTGGTCATGGCGCTGCTGTTCATCGTTGCCGTCGGCCTGGGTCCGCTGGCGGGCGTTCTCGCCATTACGCTGAACACGACGGGCGTTCTGGCCAAGCTGTTCTCCGAGGCGGTCGAGTCGATCGACAAGGGGCCCGTCGAGGGCGTTCGCGCCACCGGAGCTTCAGGGCTGCATGAGATCGTGTGGGGCGTGGTGCCCCAGGTCGCGCCGCTCTGGACCTCGTTCGCCCTCTATCGCTTCGAGTCGAACAGCCGCTCAGCCACGGTTCTGGGCCTGATCGGAGCAGGCGGTATCGGCCAGGTGCTCTTCGACAGCATGAACGCCTTCGACTACAATTCAGTGTCGACTATCGTCATCATCGTCGTCGTTGCTGTGACGCTGATCGACATGCTGTCACAGGCCATGCGCAAACGTCTGCTTTAAGCGTCGTCGAACCGTCGCTTCTCCGGAAAACGCCTGCATGTCTTCGACCCTGCCCCGCCGTCTGTTTGTGGCCGGTGCCGCCGCTTCTGCACTGATCGTCGCCGCCTGTGGCCAGCAGGCGCAGCAGAGAAACGGCATCTGGGCGGCAGGATCGTCGACCGTGTTTCCCTTCGCCACGCGCGTGGCCGAGAACTTCGGCCGCAACTTCCCCGACGGCGCGCCGCCGCGGGTCGAGGCGCTGGGCACCGGCGGCGGGATCCAGGCCTTCTGCCAGGGCCTGGGCCCCACGACGCCGGACATCGCCAATGCATCGCGCCGCCTGAAGGCGTCGGAGTTCGATCAGTGTGCCGAGAACGGCGTGACCGAGATCATCGAGATCAAGATCGGCTATGACGGCCTGGCCATCGCCACCGCCCGCACCGGGTCGGACTTCGTGCTGGAAGGTGGCGATCTGTTCCTGGCGCTGGCCAAGGAAGTGCCGGGACCGAACGGAGAGCTGATCCCCAACCCCAACCGCACCTGGGCCCAGGTGCGGGCGGGCCTGCCGGACGTGCGGATACAGGTTTATGGCCCGCCGCCAACCTCTGGCACGCGCGATTCCTGGAACGAGCTGGCCATGCTGCACTCGGCCGAGCTTGTGCCGGCTCTGGCCGCCCTCGCCGAGAGCGACCCGGACCGGTTCGAGTCGGTGGCCCAAACGCTGCGCGAGGACGGCGGCTGGGTCGATTCCGGCGAGAACGACAACGCCATCGTCCAGACCCTGACGCGCACGCCGGGGTCCGTGGGGGTGTTCGGCTATTCATTCCTGGAAGAGAACTTCGGCCAGGTGAAGCCGGCCTCGGTGAACGGCGTGTTCCCGACCCTGGAGACCATCGCGTCGGGCGACTATCCGATCAGCCGGTCGATGTTCATTTACGTCAAGAAGGCCCACATCGGCGTCACGCCGGGGCTTCAGGACTTCCTGATCGAGTTCACCTCTGAAGCCGCCACCGGCCGGGGCGGTTACCTGCAAGATCGCGGAATGGTGCCGCTTCCGGCCGAAGAGCGCGCCGCCCAGCGCGCCGTCGCCGCCAATCTGACGGTCATGAGCAGGCCGGAAGAGTAACCAGACGCCGCGTCAGCGGCGGCTGCGCGCCAAGGCCACACCCACGTCGGCCAGTCGCCATAGCGACAGATAGTGGTCGCCATAGACTGGCGGGGGCAGGTCGTAGGGCGGGGCCGCCAGATCCAGCTCCCGCGAGGCCCCCGGGGCCAGCATCTCCAGCTCCAGGTTCTCGTAGCCTGTGTTGGATGTAATCAGCAGCCAGGTCGAACCCGAGGCGACCATGTTGCGCAGCGCCGATCGAACATCCCGTTCGTAGAGGTGATTGACGAGATCCTTGCAAAGGATCAGGTCGGCGCGAGGCGGGACCTCGGTGACGATGTCCAGGACCACGAAGGATCGTCCCGGGTGCATCCGGCCGTTCCGGGCGATCAGGGGTTCGACGATGTCGTAGCCGACATACTCCACTCCGGGGTGCTGGATCAGCGTCTGGCCCATCCAGTGGAAATCTCCGCACGGGATGTCCGCCAGCGTGCGGACCCCCAGCTCGGGGATGAAGCGGTGAAGCAGCAGGGCCGTGTGGGCGACGGACCCGGATCCGTGGTCTGATCCCGGCCCGGACACGGATTCTCCCGTTGCCCAGCGGCGGGTCTCGAACACCCGCGTAAAGCGCTCCCGGTTCGTCGGGTTGCTCTCGCCATAGGGCCGCCGCTCAAGCCGCTTCAGCCAGTCCCAGCCCAGCATGGTGTCCTCAGGCCGCCGCGCGGCGGCGCAGACGAGTGATGCGGCGCAGGCGGCGCCAGAACCGGCCGCGCTGGGGCTCCGGATAGGGCTCCAGATTCTGCACGAACTGCTCGGCCGATGCGCGCCAGCTGAAGGTCTCGGCATAGGCGCGCGTGGCCCCGCGATCGCACTCCAGCGCCTTCATGCAGGCCGTCTTCAGGTCGTCGTCGATGGCCCCGGCGTTCGATCCCGGGATCAGGTCGATCGGACCATGCGCCGGATAGGCCGCGACCGGGGTGCCCGTGGCCATGGCCTCCAGGATCACCAGGCCGAAGGTGTCGGTCCAGCTGGGGAAGACGAACACGTCGGCATCGCGGAAGCACTGCGCCAGTTCCTCGCCGAAGCGGGCCCCCAGAAACTTCGCCTGGGGGTAGCGGGCCTCGAGATCGGCGCGGGCCGGACCGTCGCCGACCACGATCTTGGTGCCGGGCAGGTCGAGTTCCAGAAAGGCCTCGATGTTCTTCTCGACCGCGACCCGGCCCACATTCAGCCAGAAGGGACGCGGCCAGTCCTTGCCGCCCAGTTCGGCATAGATCGGATCCAGATCCGGGCGGAACAGCTCCGTGTCGACCCCGCGCGACCAGGGCGAGATGTTCTTGAAGCCGTGCTCTTCCAGCTCCTTCTTGAGCGTGGGCGTGGCGACCATCAGGCGGCCAGACGGCTTGTGGAACCACTTCATGTAGGCGTAGCCGACCTGCACCGGCACGGGGAAGCGGGCGGAAATATATTCAGGGAATTTCGTATGAT
>JADCBH010000030.1 GCA_020253595.1 Brevundimonas sp. | reverse complement strand
GTGCTCTTCCGATCTCATCGAAGACACCGAAAGCCTGGCCCTGTCGGTGCTGGTCGTCGAGGACCACCCGGTGAACCGTATGATCCTTGAGGCGTGGTTGGCTTCGGCGGGGCACTCCACCACGGCAGCCGAGAACGGGCGGATCGCGGTGGATCTTACGGCCGATCAGAGATTCGACCTGATCATCATGGATGTGAATATGCCCGTCATGGACGGACTGACGGCGACCCGTCTTATCCGTCAGGCCGGGGCGAACCAGAATACGCCGATCGCCGTCCTTTCGGCCTCCGCGCGGCATGAGGATCACGAGGCGGGTCTCGAGGCTGGGGCTGATGCCTACCTGAACAAGCCTATCGATTTCGCGGCTCTCGCCCAACTGATCCATTCGGTGGGGGCGGGTCGCGCCGCAGTCCTCGAGTTGTCGGATTGCGCCGAGAATCAGGCCGCCGCCTGAACCTCACCAGACCAGGTCCGTTCAGACCGGCCTCAAGCGGTAACTCCTAGGGTGGGCGCAAGTCGGTAGTTCCCGACACACCCCGGAGTATCCGACGTGAAAAAGACTATCACTGCCAGCCTGGCCGCACTTGTCGCCGCAGGTTCGATGGCCACCGCTTCGGCCGCTGATGCCCAATCGCGCCATGACCGCAACGACCGCCAGGACCAGCGACAGGATCGCCGCGAGGATCGTCATGACGACCGCCAGGAACTGCGCGAGGACCGGCGCGAATGGCGAGAAGATCGCCGGGAATGGCGTGAAGACCGCCGGGATGATCGTCAGGACTATCGCCAGCAGGCTCGCGCCTATGAGCGGTGGCAGCGCGCAGAGCGCCGGTACAATGCCGGGCGCTATTATGCCCCACGTGGCTACCAGGCTCGCACCTGGAGCTATGGCCAGCGCATTCCCGCACACTATTCCCGCGGCTATGTGATCAATGACTACAATCGGTACGGTCTGCGTGCTCCGCCCCGCGGTTATCACTACGTCCGCAGCGGCAATGACGTCGTCGTCGCCGCCGTGGCCGGTGGACTGATCACTGCCGTCATCGCCGGCCTGTTCAACTAAGGCCCGCGCCTGGAGGCGAGGCCCTGGAGGGAGACCTCCGGGGCCTTTTCGCGTTTGGCTCCGTCCATGCCTAGATGATGTCTGATGCGCGCCTTTGCCGAACTCCTGGACCGCCTTGCCCTGACGGGCTCGCGAAATGCGAAGCTCGTTCTGCTTCGTGACTATCTCCGAGTGACCCCCGATCCGGATAGGGGGTGGGCCTTGGCCGCCCTCACCGGCGATCTGACCTTCGATGCGGCCAAGCCTGCGATGATCCGAAAGGCAGTCGAGGCGCGCGTGGATCCGGTCTTGTTCGGCTGGTCCTACGACTATGTGGGTGATCTGGCCGAGACGGTCTCCCTGATCTGGCCAACCCATGCGGATCATCGTCCAAACCGCGAGCCCGAGCTGGGCGAGGTGGTCGAAGCTCTGCGCAACGCCAAGAGAGGTGAGGTTCAGGGTTTGATCGAGGGCTGGCTGGATGCCCTTCAGCCCAATGGCCGGTGGGCTTTGCTCAAGCTCGTTACCGGAGCCCTCAGAATCGGTCTTTCCGCGCGACTCGCCAAAACGGCGACGGCCATGATCAGACCAGAGACCCTAACCCGGTCCCCGGTTCCGGAGGGCGGCGAGACCGAGGCGCGGCTCGAGCGCGTCGATGTCTCAGACATCGAGGAGATCTGGCACGCGATCGAGCCGCCTTACGGGGACTTGTTCGCCTGGCTTGAGGGACGGGCAACCCGCCCCAGTCCAGAGGCCCCCGGCCGGTTTCGTCCGGTCATGCTGGCCGTCGCCATCGACGAGACGGTTGATTTCCAGAGGCTGGATCCGGCCGACTACGCCGCCGAATGGAAGTGGGACGGCATCCGTGTGCAGGCCGTGCGGGAGGGGGATGTCACACGGCTCTATTCCCGAACAGGCGATGAGATCGCGTCTGCGTTTCCCGATGTCGCCTCGGCGCTCAGCTTTGAAGGGGCCATAGACGGTGAACTGGTGGTGATTCACGAAAGCCGGATCGCCCCCTTCGGCGATTTGCAGCAGCGCCTGAACAGAAAGTCCGTCGACGCCAAGACCATGGCCGCCTTTCCCGCCGCCATCCTGGCTTATGACGCCCTGGCCCTGGATGGGGAGGACCTGAGAGCTCTGTCGCTGCGAGAGCGGCGCGCCAGGCTGGAGGCCATGGCGACCACGCATGGCGGTGAGCGGCTGCATCTCTCACCCCTTGTGTCCTTTTCCGACTGGCCAGAACTGGCGAGCCTGCGCGCGGATCCGCCGGTTGGCGCGGCGGCGGAAGGTCTCATGCTGAAACGGTGGGACAGCCCGTACCTGGCGGGACGACCCAAGGGCCCGTGGTTCAAGTGGAAGCGCGATCCCCACACGCTCGACGCAGTCCTGATGTACGCCCAACGTGGGCACGGAAAGCGATCCAGTTTCTACTCGGATTACACCTTTGGCGTCTGGACCAAGGAGGGAGTTCTTGCGCCTGTCGGCAAGGCCTACTTCGGATTCACCGATGAGGAACTGAAGCAACTGGACAAGTTTGTGCGCGACCATACCGTCGAGCGGTTCGGCCCCGTGCGATCGGTGCGGGCAGAACGCGATTTCGGACTTGTCCTGGAGGTCGCCTTTGAGGGGTTGAACCGCTCATCGCGACACAAGTCCGGGGTCGCGATGCGGTTTCCGCGGATCAGCCGCATTCGCTGGGACAAGCCGGCGAGGGAAGCCGCCAGGATCGACGAGGTCATGGGATTGCTGGAGGCGATCGAGAGCGGCGGTGGCCGGATCACGAAGGGTGCCTGACGACGGCTTTTTTGGTCGAAACGCTTCCATTCGTCGCCCCCGGCGTTAGATCGCCCGCATGGCCTCTCCCGATACTCTGCTGAACACGCTCGTGGCGTCCGGCGATCAGGCGATCACCCTTGATGCCGCCATGATCACCAGGCTGACCGAGGTCGCCGGCGATCTCGCCGTGAACCTGGCGATCGCGCTGGTGATCCTCATCGTCACGGTGTTCGTCTCGCGCTGGGCCGCCAGCGCGACGCGACGGGGACTGAGCCGCATTCGCGGCTTTCGCCACGATCCAACAGTGCTCAGCTTCGCCGTTCAGGTCGTGCGGGTCGTCGTACTGCTGATCGGCTTTATCGCCGTGCTCCAGAGGTTGGGCGTTCAGACGACTTCGATCATCGCGGTGCTGGGCGCAGCCTCGCTGGCCGTCGGCCTGGCGCTTCAGGGCACGCTGTCGAACGTGGCGGCAGGCGTCATGCTGCTTATCCTCCGGCCGTATCGCGTGGGCGATCTGGTCAGCATCGGCGGGAACGTTGGAAAAGTGCAGCGGCTGGACCTGTTCTTCACCCAGCTCTCGGACGCTAACAACGTCAAGATCGTCGCGCCCAATGGCAAGGTGTTCGGTGACTTCATCCTGAACCTGTCCGGCCAGAAGACGCGGAGGATGGAGCTCAAGATTGGCGTCGGCCATCGTTCAGATCTGCATGCAGCCAAGACGGCGCTTATGGGGGCCGCGACGACGCAGGACCTCGTTCTGCAAGACCCCGCCCCCTGGGTGGGCGTGACGAACCTATTGCCTGGCTCTGTCGAGATGACCCTCGCAGCATGGACCAGGTCCGAAGACTATTGGCAAACAAGGGCCGATGTCATGCAGGCGGCCAAAGAGGGCCTGGAGCGGGCTGGAATCGAGATGGTGGCGTCTGCGCCTTTGCCCGTGCCAGTCCCTTTAGACGCTGCACGACCCCAGTCGATCAGTGGGGGCAAGGGTTTGCGTCGCCGCTCGAATCCGCGCAGCGCGAGCTTTGAGACCCGCCGCGACGACGATCCCAACGAGGCCTGAACCGACATGCGCTACGACTTCGGTTCCGACAACACTGCGGGCCTGGCTCCGGCCGCGCTCCAGGGCCTGATTGACGCCAACTCGGGCTACGCCCGGGCGTATGGGGCCGATGAAATCACGGCCCGTGCAGCCGACCAGATCCGACAGCGCCTGGATGCGGACGCCGAGATCCGTTTCGTCTTTTCCGGCACGGCGGCCAATGCCATCGCTTTGTCCATGTTGGCCTGGCCTCACGAAGCGGTTTTGGCTCACCACGCGGCTCACGTCTGCACCGACGAGACCGGGGCACCTGGCTTCTTCGGCCAGGGTGTAGGGTTGATCGGCCTGCCGGGCTTTTCCGGCAAGATAGACGCCAAGGCACTTTTGGCCG
>JADCBH010000003.1 GCA_020253595.1 Brevundimonas sp. | reverse complement strand
TCATCTCGCCCAGGCCCTTGAAGCGGCCGATCTCGACCTTCTTGCCCTTGAACACCGTGGCCAGAAGCTCGTCGCGGTGGGCGTCATCGCGGGCGTACTCCGACAGCGGCCCGGCCTGGATGCGGTAGAGCGGTGGGAGCGCCATGAACAGCCGGCCCTGACGGATCACCTCGGGCATGGAGCGATAAAAGAAGGTGATCAGCAACGCGGCGATGTGGGCACCGTCCACGTCGGCGTCTGTCATGATGACGATCCGCTCATAGCGCAGGGCGTCGATGTCGAAGCGAGAACCCTGTGCGACGCCGAGCGCCAGCGTCAGGTCATTCAGCTCGATGTTCTGGCGCAGCTTGTCGGCCGTGGCCGAGGCAACGTTCAGGATCTTGCCGCGCAGGGGCAGGATCGCCTGGGTCGCCCGATCGCGGGCCTGCTTGGCCGAGCCGCCGGCCGAGTCGCCCTCGACGATGAACAGTTCCGTGCCGTCGGAAGACTGGCGTGTACAGTCCGCGAGCTTTCCGGGCAGGCGTAGCTTCTTCGTGGCGGCGGCGCGCTGGACTTCCTTGTCCTTCCTGCGCCGCAGGCGGTCCTCGGCCCGCTCGATGATGAAGCCGAGCAGGACGTTGGCCTGCTTCGGGTTCTCCGTCAGCCAGTGGTCCAGCGGGTCGCGGACCAGGGTCTCGACGATCTTCTGGCCGTCGGGCGAGGAGAGGCGATCCTTGGTCTGGCCCTGGAACTCGGGATTGCGGATGAAGACGCTGATCAGGGCACCGGCGTTGGCGATGACGTCCTCGGCTGTGATCTGGCCGGCGCGCTTTTCGTTGGTCAGTTCGCCATAGGCCTTGAGCCCCTTGACCAGGGCCGCGCGGAAACCGGCCTCGTGCGTGCCGCCGTCCGGCGTCGAGACGGTGTTGCAGTAGGACTGGACGAAGCTGTCGGCGTCGCCAAAGCCGATGGGCGACCAGGTCACGGCCCATTCGACGGCCCCGGCCTCGCCCTTCCTTTCGACCCGGCCCGAAAAGGTCGGGGTGACGGTTTCCATCTCTCCGATGCGTTCAGCGAGCGCGTCGGCAAGGCCGTTGGGGAAGTGGAAGGTGGCCTCGGCAGGCGTGTGGTCGGTGATGCGCTCGGCGGCGCAGGTCCATTTGATCTCGACGCCGCGGAACAGGTAGGCCTTGGACCGGGCCATGCGGAACAGGCGCGCGGGTTTGAAGGCCGCGCCGACGCCAAAGATTTCGGCATCCGGATGAAAGCGGATCAGAGTGCCGCGCTTCTTTGACGGGCCGACCTGCTGGATCGCCCCAAGCGGAAGGCCGCGGCTGAAGGACTGCTTCCACTCGAAGCCGTCGCGCCAGACAGTGACGTCCAGCCTGTCGGACAGGGCGTTGACGACCGAGACGCCGACGCCGTGCAGGCCGCCGGAGGTCTCATAGGCCTTGCCCGAGAACTTGCCGCCCGAGTGCAGCACGGTCATCACGACCTCGAGCGCCGACTTGCCCGGGTGCTTGGGATGCGGATCAACGGGGATACCGCGTCCGTCGTCGCGCACCGAGAGCACGCCGTCCGCGTCGAGGTCGACGGTGATCAGCTTTGCGTGCTTGGCCACCGCCTCGTCCATGGCGTTGTCGAGGACTTCGGCGAACAGGTGATGCAGGGCCCGTTCGTCGGTGCCGCCGATGTACATGCCCGGGCGCTTTCGGACGGGTTCCAGTCCCTCCAGCACTTCGATGGACGACGCGGAGTATCCGCCGGTGGGCACTGGCGCGCTAGGCACCGGGGCGGGGGCCGCCGCCTGGGGTTTCAGGGCGGGTTCGGACACAGGGACCGACGCTACAGGCTTAGGCGCCTCGGGCATGTCATCGAACAGGGATGGGACGGAGGCGGCGGGCATGGCCTGAGTGTGCGGCGATTCGGGGAGCCGTCTGGTAGGCCCCGCGCACAGGACGGGCAAGGGGCGTGCGCAATGGCGCAGGCTCGGCAGCAATGGCGCGAGCCAGGATGGCCAGAAGCATGGTCCATGGCAGGTTCGCGTGGCTGAGCAGCACGCTCTCGGACAGGCTCAAGAGCAGGAAGACCAGCAGGTAGCCGACGCCCCAATACCCTTCGCGGGCCCCGGCCCCGGGTATGCGAAGAAGGGTCATCACGGCGGCGAGCAAGACGACGCCCCCGGTCAGGATCGCGCCGGGCCAGCCCAATTGGATCAGGAGGTCTATCCAGCCGTTGTGCGCAGAGGGCACGGGCCACTGGGTCTCCAGCCGGATGAACTCGGCGGGGACAGAGTCGACGCCCCAATAGGCGGAATAGCCGAAACCGGTCCAGGGTCGCTCGGCGACATCGCGCATGAGGGCGGCCCAGATATCCGTTCGTCCAGTCAGTGACGGGTCCTTCCCGAGCGCGATCAGGACGGTCGCCGGGTCGGTGATGAAGACGTAACCGGCGACGGCGGTCAGCACGACGCCAAACCACAGGGCCACGATGGAAAAGGCCGCTCCGCCCCGGTGCATGGCCCACAGGCCGCCGATCGCGCCGGCTCCGATGATGAGGCACAGCAGTGAGGTCTTCGACTGCGTGGCCAGCACAAGCAGGGTCGTCACGACCAGAGTGATTGAGGGCAGCAGGCGGCGAGGGTCGCCGGAGGCCAGGCAGGCAGCGGCGGCGACCGCTCCGGCCGACATGACCAGGCCCATCTGGTTCTTCTCGTACCAGAGGCCACGCCATAGCCCGGCGTTCTCGGCCTGGTGGATGCCGATGGTTGGGTTACCGAGGACCATGAGGAAGCTGCCTACCCCCATCCCGAGCCCGCACAGCATCAACAGGCGTGGCAGGTTCGCGCCTCTGAAGGCGACACCGAGGTAGACAGCGAAGGCCGATGAGATGGCCATGGCGATGACCCGCCTCTGGGTCACCTCCGGGTCAATAGACCACCACTTCGAGGCGAAGGCGTGCAACACCAGAACGCCGAGCATGATCCAGACCGGCCAGGCCCGGATCATGGCGGGCAGACGATAAAGGATCAGTCCTGCCGTGACCGCATAGACGGGCAGCCAGACCAGGCGGAGGATCGGCGTCTCCTCCTGCGTCGGCGCGAAGACGGGGCCGATCAGGGCCTGTGTGAGCATGATGACGACGAATCCGGCCAGCACCTGCTCCCAAACAGGAGGGGCGGGCTCGGTCGGCGGTGGGGCGGGGAGGGCAGGGCGCACGGGGAGAGGGTGGCAAGACCTCGTTAACGAAGGGTGATGCCGGAAGGGGGAGGCCCCTTCAGTCCGTCCGCTCCACAAACGTATCGATCACCCGTTTCTCCCCCGCCTTCTCGAACTCCACCGTCAGCTTGTTGCCTTCGACCACGCGCACCGCGCCGTAACCGAACTTCTGGTGAAACACGCGGTCGCCCTTCTTCCAGCCTGATCCCGCCGTAGGGTCGGCGGTCGCGATCAACCGGCCGTCGCCTTCGATCAGGGTCTGGCGGGCGGGGCGGGCGGCGGGCGCTTTCGACGCCACGAACGACTGGGCGCGCTGCCAGCCTGGCGAGGTGTAGCCCGCGCCGAAGGAGGGGGCCTCGTCCCAGCGGGACTTCGCCTCCTTCATGCCGGCGGAGGCCCCATAGTAGCCGGTGTCGCTCTCGGCCTGGACGTGGTCGATGGGCAGTTCGTCAACGAAGCGGCTGGGTAGCTGGCTGGTCCAGCGGCCGTAGACGAGGCGGTTGGCCGCGAAGCTGATACGCGCGTCCTGTTTGGCGCGGGTGACGCCGACGTAGGCGAAGATCGGAAGAGCGT